>NZ_CDWRCM010000002.1:20335-27566 GCF_977927585.1 Frankia sp. CcWB2
CTCCGCCCGGCCGGTGCCGGGCCGCACGCCGATCAGGTCGAACAGGCTCCGGGGCGGGGTGCTTCCGGTGATCCGGCCCAGTTCATCGAGATCTGCGCGGACCTGGCCGAGTACCTCGGCGGGGATCGCGCCGGCCGAGGCCTCCGTGGCGGAGCTCCGCGATCCGGCAGGCAGGGCCCGATGACGCCGGATCCGCAGCGTGAACGCGGGGTCGTCGATCCCCTGGGATGCCGCCAGCGCCCGCAAACCGACGATCTTGTCCTCCGGGAGTCCACCGAACCGGGCGACGAGTCGCCCGACCGCGGCGTCCAGGGAGGCGAATCGTTCGTCGTCCCGGGCGGCGCGGGCGGCGGCGACCCGATCCCGCAGCTCTAGGCGCGCGGTACGGGTCGCCAGTGCCGCGACGAGCTCCGCGTGCAGCCCCAGCAGACCGATAATCACTCCTCGGTAGCGGGGGTGGTCCCGGCTGCGCTGCCAGAACGCCCCGACATCCGCGGTCCTGGCCTCGATTGCGGCGTCGTCGAGGGTGTCCACCTCGTCGAGCGGGATGTCGTAGATCTCGAAGGGATCGCTGTGCTCGGCCCCGCCCCGGCTGTGCACGACGGCGAGGACCCGGCGACGGTAGTCGTTGGAGTCGAAGGACCGCATCGCCGCGCCCCTCAGATCCATCCGCTCGGCGCACCACCCGGGCCGCCGCGCTCCCGGCGGGCCCGGGCCACCTGTTCCCGCTCGCGGGCGACGTCGGCCTGGCTCAACGCGGCCGAGGTCTCCACCCGTACCGTGAGCGGCCGGTCGCCGAGACCCTCATGCGTCGCCGTCACCTCCAGGATCCCATCGAAACCCATCCGGAAAATGATCTCAATCTGGGAGCCGGCCGGGAAACCGGGCGGGATACCCGTGATCTCGGCCTCGGCAATGACCTTGTTGTCCTCGATACGCGCCGATTCGACACCACCGGCCTGTTCGACGACGTAGACGGTGACGGCGTCCTGGTCGTTGCGCACCGTCCCGAACGCGCGCCGGACGGCAATCGGAAGCCGGTCGTTGCGGTGCACCAGGAAGACTGCCCCCTGTTCACCGAACCGGTTCAACGCCAACACCCCGAAACCACGCGAGACAACGTTGACGACCTGTACCTCGACGGTGCGGCGCACCCGCTGGGCGGGCAGGCCGAGGACGCTCGCGAGCCGCCGGCACGCCGCGTCCAGGTCCGCTGGGGCGGCGGTGTCCACGGCAGCCCCGTCAACCAGCTGACCGCGGGTCACCAGGTCGGCGGCCACCAGGCGTTCCAGCGCCTTCTTCTCCCCGTAGATCGCGGCCCCGCGGGCCACGGCGAGGTCGGGATCGGTCAACTCGACGGGCACGGCGAACTCGGCGGCGAGGCGCCTGGCCACGGCCGGCATCCGCGCCGCGCCGCCGACGAGCAGGATCCGGTCGATCCCCCGCACCCCTCGGGCCCGCGCGGCGTCGACCGCGACCCGGGTAAGGGTGATCGTCCGGTCAAGCAGACCGGCGGTGAGCCGTTCGAGTTCGTCGCGGGTCAGCGTGACCTCGGTGGACAACCCGGCGTGCTCGACCAGGACCGTCGTCGATGCGACGTCGGTCAGCTCCCGGCGAGCCCGTTCGGCGGCGAGCGCGAGCGCCTGGGCGGTCTCGCCGCCGTCGAGCGGGTCCCGGGCGCCGGGATGGGCCGCGAGGAACCGGTCGCAGAGGAAGAGCACCACCTTCTCGTCCCAGTCGGCACCGCCCAGCTGATGGTCACCGTCGATCGCCACCACCGACACCCGCCGGTCGGCGAGCTCGACCACGGTGACGTCGAACGTACCGCCGCCCAGGTCGTAGACGAGCGCGACCTCCTCCGCCGCCATTCCCGGACCACCGAGCGTACGCCGTGCACCGATCTCGAAGCGGGCAAAGCCGTAGGACAGCGCCGCCGCGGTCAGCTCGTTGATGACGTCGACGACATTCAGCCCCGCGTACTCGCCGGCAAGCACCGTCGCGCGGCGCTCCTCGTTCCCGAAGTAGGCCGGAACGGTGATCACGACGTCCTCGACGGGCTCGCCGGTGGTGAGCGCGGCGTCGGAGACCAGCGCCTTGAGGATCAGACCGCTGACGGCCGGCGCCGACCAGGCCGCGCCGCGGGTGACGAAGCGCCAGTCCCCGTCCCCCATCCGCCGCTTGACCAGGGAGCACACGTCGTCGGGGCGCGCCCGGGCCAGCCGCCGCGCGGTCTCCCCGGTGATGTAGTCGTCGGCCCCCACGAACAGCACCACGCTCGGCAGCGTCCGCGCGTCGTCGGGCAACGGCACGATCTGCGGCTCGCCGGAACCGGACACCCGGGCCAGGCAGCTGAACGTCGTACCAAGATCGATACCGAAGATGCTACGGGTACCCGCCGGGAAACGACGGTCAACGTGTCCGACCACACCCGGAAACCTATCTTTCGCGGCCCGTGGTGACAGCAGACACCTGCCCCGAAGTGCCCGCGGCGCTAGTCCAGGTCGAGCAGCGACTCCAGACCGACCGTGAGTCCCGGTCGCTCGCCGACCTTCCGCACGCTCAGCAGCACCCCCGGCATGAACGAGGTGCGGTCGTAGGAATCATGTCGCAGGGTGAGGGTCTCCCCCGCGCCCCCGAGCAGGACCTCCTGATGCGCGACGAGCCCGGCGAGGCGGACGGCATGCACCGGCACACCGTCGACCCGGGCGCCGCGGGCACCGTCGAGGGCGGCGGTCGTCGCGTCCGGGCCGGCCACCGGCAATCCGGCGGTGGTACGCGCCGCGGCGACCAGCTCCGCGGTACGCCGGGCGGTGCCGCTTGGCGCGTCGGCCTTGCCGGGATGGTGCAACTCGACGATCTCCACCGAGTCGAAGAACCGGGCGGCCCGGGCAGCGAACGTCATCATCAGCACGGCGGCTACCCCGAAGTTCGGCGCGACGAGCACCCCGACCCCCGGTGCCGCGGCCAGCCAGCCACGCAGGATCGCGAGCCGCGGCTCGTCGAAGCCGGTGGTGCCGACGACGACGTGCTTGCCGGCCTGGACACACCAGCGGAGGTTGTCCATCACCGCGTCCGGGGTGGTGAAGTCGACGACGACGTCGGCCGCGGCGAGCGCACCACGGTCATCGCCGACGCCGAGGGCCGCGACCAGCGCCAGGTCGGCGGCGGCTTCGACGGCAGCACACACCGTCGACCCCATCCGTCCCCGTGCACCGAGCACCCCCACTGCTATCCCTGTTGCCGGTATCCCGGTTGCCGGGACAGCACCGGCTACCGGGCGGGAGTCGGGGTCGGACATTCAGTGAACCTCGAACCTCTCGGGAGGAGAGCCGCTAACGGGCGACGGCGGCGCTGAAGTCGTGGTCGTCGAAGGGTCCGATAACGCCCAGGGCCCAGGACTGGTCCAGCAGCTCCCGCGCGATCGTGGTGACGTCGTCGAGGGTGACCGCGCCCACCCGGGCGATGATCTCGTCGACCGGCAAGACCTCACCGTGGACGAGCTCGCTCTTGCCGAGGCGGCTCATCCGGGATCCGGTGTCCTCCAGGCCGAGAATCATCGAGCCGCGGTTCTGCCCACGGGCCCGGTCGAGTTCCTCGGCACTGATCCCGTGCTCGGCGATCTGGCGTACCTGCTCACGGGCGAGCTCGAGGACCATATCGGCACGCTTGGGGGCGCATCCGGCATAGACGCCGAACAGGCCCGCGTCGGCGAAGTGGGAGGCGAACGAACCCACCGAGTACGCCAGCCCCCGCTTCTCCCGGATCTCCTGGAACAGCCGCGAGCTCATCCCACCGCCTAGCGCCGTCGACAGCACGCCGAGCGTGTAACGGCGCGGATCGTGCCGGGACAGTCCCCTAGTGCCGAGCACGAGATGCGCCTGCTCGGTCGGCCGGTCGGTCACGACGATGCCGGGCGGCTGCGGGTAGTCGTACGATCCGCCACGTACCTCGAACGGCTCGGCGCTCACTGTCAGACGGTCGGCGAACGCCTCGGCTACCAGCGCCAGCGCCCGGTCGTGCGCCAGGTTGCCGGCGATGGAGACCACCATCGCCGGCGGGATGTACCGGGAGCGGTAGTAGTCCGCGATGGTCTCCCGGCCCAGCCCCTCGATCGACTCGGTCGTCCCGAGCACCGGGCGGCCGAGCACCGACGACCCGAGCATCGCCTCCGCGAACACGTCATGGACGAGGTCACCCGGGTCGTCCTCGTACATGGCGATCTCCTCCAGGATCACGCCACGCTCGGCCTCGACGTCGTCGGCCGTCACCAGCGAGTTGGTGACCATGTCGGCGATGACGTCGACGGCCATCGCGAGATCGGAGTCGAGCACCCGCGCGTAGTAGCAGGTGTACTCCTTGCCGGTGAAGGCGTTGATGTCCCCGCCGACCGCCTCGACCGACGCGCTGATGATCAACGCGTCCCGGCTGGGCGTGCCCTTGAACAGCAGGTGCTCCAGGTAGTGGGAGCATCCGGCGGTCACCGGCGTCTCGTCGCGCGAGCCCACCCCGACCCAGACGCCGATCGCGACCGAGCGCACCCCGGGGACCCGCTCGGTGATGACCCGCAGACCGCCGGGGAGCACGGTGCGGCGCACCGCGCCGTCCAGCAACGATTCGCCACCGACCCCGCCAGCGAGCAGGTGCGCGGCCCGGGAGCCGGGAACCGGCTTGTTCCGCGGCGCGCCGGCGGTCCCCGCGGAGCAGGTCAGGTCGGGCGTGGGAGTGTCGGACACGACGGGCCGTCAGGAGGCGGCGGCCGCCGCGTCGGCGGCTTCGGCGGCTTCGGCGCTCGGGGACAGGCTGATCTTCCCGCGGCTGTCGATCTCGGTGATCTCGACCTGGAGCTTCTGACCCACCGTCAGGACGTCCTCCACCTTCTCCACCCGCTTACCGCCGGAGAGTGTCTTGAGCTTGCTGACGTGGAGCAGGCCGTCCCGGCCCGGGGTGAGCGAGACGAAGGCCCCGAAATTGGTGATCTTCACAATCGTCCCCAGATAACGCTCGCCGACCTCGGGCATCTGCGGGTTGGCGATCGCGTTGATCGCCGACCGGGCGGACTCCGCCGACGGACCGTCCACCGCGCCGATGTAGATCGTCCCGTCGTCCTCGACGGTGATCTCGGCACCGCTGTCCGCCTGGATCTGGTTGATCATCTTACCCTTGGGTCCGATGACCTCCCCGATCTTGTCCACCGGGATCTTGACGGAGATGACCCGCGGGGCGTGAGCGGACATCTCGTCCGGGCTGCCGATGGCCTCGGCCATCACGTCAAGGATCGCGAGCCGCGCCCCGCGCGCCTGCTGGAGCGCCGCGGCGAGGACCGAGGCCGGGATGCCGTCGAGCTTGGTGTCGAGCTGGAGCGCGGTGACGAAGTCCCGGGTGCCGGCGACCTTGAAGTCCATGTCCCCGTAGGCGTCCTCGGCCCCGAGGATGTCGGTCAGGGTGACGTAGGAGTCGTCGGCGTGGATGAGGCCCATCGCGATCCCGGCGACCGGCGCCTTGAGCGGTACCCCGGCGTTGAGCAGCGACAGGGTGCTCGCGCACACCGAGCCCATGCTCGTCGACCCGTTCGAACCCAGCGCCTCGGATACCTGCCGGATCGCGTAGGGGAACTCCTCGCGGCTGGGCAGCACCGGGAGCAGGGCCCGCTCGGCGAGTGCCCCGTGGCCGATCTCTCGGCGCTTCGGCGAACCGACGCGGCCGGTCTCGCCGGTGGAGTACGGCGGGAAGTTGTAGTTGTGCATGTACCGCTTGGTGCGGTCGGGGTTGAGCGTGTCGACCGTCTGCTCCATGCGCAGCATGGCCAGGGTCGTGACGCCGAGGATCTGCGTCTCGCCCCGTTCGAACAGCGCCGAGCCGTGTACCCGCGGGATGTAGTCGACCTCGGCTGACAGCGCGCGGATCTCGGTTGTCGAGCGACCGTCGATGCGCACGCCCTCGGTCACGATGCGGGAGCGGACGAGCTTCTTGGTCAGTGCCCGGTAGGCGGCGCCGATCTCCTTCTCCCGCCCCTCGAACTGGGAGGCCACCTTCTCGGCCGCGAGCTGGCGGGCCCGGTCGAGCTCGTTCTCGCGCTCAGCCTTGCCGGGGATGCGCAGCGCGGCGGACAGCTCGTCGCCGATTGCCGCGGACAGCGCGTCCAGCACGTCGTCGTGATGGTCGATGAAGACGGGGAACTCCCGGGCGGGCTTCGCGGCGAGCGCGGCCAGCTCGTTCTGGGCCCGGCAGAGCTCACGGATGGCGGGCTTCGCCGCCTCGAGGCCCGCGGCCACGACCTCCTCGGTGGGAGCCGGCGCGCCGTGCGCGAGCAGTTCGACCGTGCCCGGGGTCGCCTCGGCCTCCACCATCATGATCGCGACGTCCGAGCCGTCCTCGATCACCCGACCGGCCACGACCATGTCGAAGGTCGCCCGAGCGAGCTCCGCATGGGTCGGGAAGGCGATCCACTCGCCATCGACGAACCCGACCCGGGTCGCGCCGATCGGCCCGGTGAAGGGCAGGCCGGACAGCGTCGTCGACGCGCTGGCCGCGTTGATGGCGACCACATCGTAAAGGGTGTCGGGATCCAGGGCGAGCACGGTGGCCACGACCTGGATCTCGTTGCGCAGCCCCTTGGCGAACGACGGCCGCAGCGGCCGGTCGATGAGCCGGCAGGTGAGGATCGCGTCCTCGCTGGGGCGGCCCTCCCGCCGGAAGAACGAGCCGGGGATGCGCCCGGCCGCGTACATCCGCTCCTCGACATCCACCGTCAGCGGGAAGAAGTCGAGCTGTTCCTTGGGCTGCTTGCTAACCGTCGTCGCCGAGAGCACCATCGTGTCGCCCAGGTAGGCGACGGCCGAGCCGGCGGCCTGCTTGGCGAGACGCCCGGTCTCGAACCGAACCGTCCGGTCTCCGGCCGGGGTCGCGATGACCGCTTCGGCCGCATGTGTCGAGTCGTCCACTCGAACCACTCCATCCTCTTCCTCGGCCGGATCCACGCGGCCGATCCTCTTCTGCGGCCGGGTCCATGCCAACGAGGATGCCGGTGCTCAGTCGAAGCCCCCGGGTCCGGTGCCCGTACCCATCCCGGCGACCACGACCGAGGTACCGGCGGCTCGCACCACCATGGACCCGGCCAGGTCCTCCACACCGCCGAGCGGACGACTCCGCCGACGGCTCGACGCATTCGGTACCTACCCCCAATGCGTCAGAGGGAGCGTCCCGCCCGGGCCGCTCCCTCTTCGCGCTACCG
>NZ_CDWRCM010000002.1:27822-29145 GCF_977927585.1 Frankia sp. CcWB2
CCGTAGCCCGAGTCGCTCGATCAGAGCGCGGTATCGGTTGATATCCGTCTTCGCCAGGTAGTTCAGCAGCCGTCGGCGACGGCCGACGAGCAGCAGCAGACCGCGGCGGCTGTGGTGATCGTGCTTATGCGCCTTGAGATGCTCGGTCAGGTCACTGATCCGACGAGTCAGCATCGCGACCTGCACCTCAGGCGAGCCCGTGTCCCGCTCGACGGTGGCGTAATCGGACATGATCTTCTGCTTGACGTCGCTCGCGAGCGGCACGCTCCACCTTCTCCTTCTGTTTCGGGACGGCGCGCGTCCGGGGTCTTCCCCACCCGGACCGATCACCGGACCTCGGCATCATCGCCGTCCGGTCCGGACACACCGCACCCGCCTGACCGGGAAGCCTATCAACCCGAGGGGAACCGCTCGGCCCCCGGCGGAGTGAGCCGAGTTCAGCCGAGTTCAGACGAGCAGGGTTGCCGCGCGGGTGGCCTCCACATCCGCGGCCATCTGGGTGACGAGCTCGGCCACCGAGTCGAAGCGCAGGGTCGGACGCAGCCGATGGGTGAACTCGTAGGCCATGTACTCGCCGTAGAGATCCTCGTCAACGTCCAGGAGGAACGCTTCGACGCGCCGGTCGCGTCCCTCGAACGTCGGATTCGTGCCGATCGAGATGGCGGCGGGCTGGCGGCGGCCGGACCAGCAGGCAAAGCCCGCGTACACGCCGTCCGCCGGAACGGCGGCCCAGGGCGTCACCTGGATGTTCGCCGTAGGATAGCCGATGGTGCGGCCACGCGCGTCGCCGTGCACGACGACACCCTCGACCCGGTGCGGCCGGTCCAGCGCGGCCGCCGCGGCCGCTACGTCGCCCTCGGCCACCCGGGCACGGATCGCCGTCGAGGAGAGCACCTGCTCGCCGGAGCGGACGAGACGGACCCCGTCGACCTCGAATCCCTCCCGGGCGCCCGCCTCCGACAGCGTCGCGAGCGTCCCGGCGGCCCGGTGACCGTAGGTGAAGTTCTCCCCCACCACGACCGCGCTCGCCCGCAGCCGCTCGACCAGTATCCCGTGCACGAAGTCGGCCGGGGAGACCCGGCTGAACTCCAGCGTGAACGGCTCGACGCAGAGCGCGTCCACCCCGGTCCCGGCCAACAGCTCGGCCTTGAAACGCAGCGTCGTGAGCAGGGCGGGATGGCTGCCGGGTCGCAGCACCTCACCGGGATGCGGGTCGAAGGTCAACACCAGCGAACGCTCACCGCGTTCCCGCGCCAGCCGGACCGCCCGGCCGATGATCTGCCGGTGCCCGAGGTGCACCCCGTCGAAGAAGCCAATCGTGAC
>NZ_CDWRCM010000002.1:29604-30843 GCF_977927585.1 Frankia sp. CcWB2
GACCCCGCCCCGCCACTCGACAGGCGTGTTCTCCGCCCCTCGCCACGTTCGCACGTGCGAAGCCTAGGACATTCTCGTGGGGCGCTGTCGGGCCGCCGAGCCCCGGCCGGGTGCCGCCAGACTAGACCGGGGCGAAGACGACGAGCGACCGGACCGCACGCTCAGTCTCCTCGACCAGGGCCAGCACGGTCCCGTCGGGACCGAAGACGCCGTACGTGCCCGGCCGTCCTACCGGGGGCAACCGCCGGCCATGGGACACGTCCGCCGCCGCCTCCGCCGTCACGTCGCGGCGCGGGAAGCCGGCCGCGACCGCGTCGGTCAGCGACGTGACCGCCCGCGGCCCCAGCTCGGCGAACGTGTCGAGAGTCACTGCGCCCGCCAGGTCGAAGGGACCAACGGCGGTGCGCCGCAGGGCGGTCAGATGCGCCCCGCAGTCCAACGCCGCCCCGAGATCACGGGCGAGCGCCCGCACGTACGTTCCGCTGGAGCAACCGACCGTGACCTCCAGATCGGTTCCGGCCGGGTCCACCGCCCCATCGCCCGCGGCCCGCCGCGCCAGCAGGTCGAAGCGGTGGACCGTCACCCGGCGTGGGGCGAGATCGACCACCTCGCCGGCCCGGACCCTGGCGTACGCGCGTACCCCGCCCACCTTGACCGCGCTCACGCTGGCGGGAACCTGGTCGAGCACCCCGGTGAGGGCGGCCATGGCCCGGGTGAGCCGGTCGGCGTCGACGTCCACCGGACGGTCCTCGACCGGCGCGCCCTCGGCGTCGTCGGTCGTGGTAGTCCGGCCGAGCCGGATCGTGGCGTCATACGCCTTGCCGGTGAGGGCGAGATGCCCGAGCAGGCGGGTTCCCCGGCCGGCTCCCAGCACCAGCACACCCGTCGCCATCGGATCGAGGGTGCCCGCGTGGCCGATCCGGCGCTGCCCGAGAATGCGCCGCGCCCTGACGACGACGTCGTGCGACGTCCAGCCGGCCGGCTTGTCCACGACGACGAGCCCGTCGACCTGTGGCCCGGGACCGGTCCCGGATCCCCGGCGGGATGCGGCTCCCCCCGGCCGCGCGGGTCCCCGGGTGGATCCCCCCCGGGTGCTCACCGCGGGCTCCGGGCCGCGTTCCCCGGGCCTCCCAGGCGCGGAGCCTGCGCCAGCGCGTCCCGGAGCACGCCCATCAGCTCGTCGAGCGTCGTCCCGCGGGAGAATCCGGCGGCGAAGCGATGGCCGCCACCACCGAGAGC
>NZ_CDWRCM010000002.1:31175-36447 GCF_977927585.1 Frankia sp. CcWB2
CGTACAGACCGCGCCGACGTCGACGTCCCCCTTGGAACGGGCCGAGACCTTCCAGACGTCACCATCCTGCTTGCAGACAAGGGCGACCTCGGCCTCCGACACGGTGCGCACCGTGTCGATGAGCCCCTCGATCTCGTCGTACTCCAGTCCCGCGGCGCGCAGATCGGCCTGGCTGCACCAGGACCAGACGAGGTCGTACTCGGGCTCCAGCCGGACGCGGTCGAGAACCTCCCTGAGTAGCTTGAGATAGCCGAAGCGGTGGGTGTCCCACAGGGCACGGCTGATCAGGTCGGGACGGATGCCCGTGGCCAGCAGCCGGGCGGCCAGTTGGTGCACCGCCGGTGTCGTCGCGGCGAAACGGAACGATCCCGTGTCGGTCACCAGACCGGTGTAGATCGCTGTCGCGATGTCCCGGTCGAGCCGCACGCCCAGGGCATCGATGAGGTCGACGACCATGGCGCTGGTCGAGGCTGCCTCGGGGTCGACCAGGTTGAGATCGCCGAACCGGGTGTTGGAGGCATGGTGGTCGACGACCAGGACCCGGCGACCGGCCGTGGTGCTGGCGAGCCTGCCCAGCCGGGACCGGCTGCCGGCGTCCAGGGTCACCACGAGACCCGGCCGGCCGGTGACGGCCTCGGGAGCCACCAACAGATCCTGACCGGCGAGGAAGCGAAGCACCCGGGGAACGACGAAGGGATCGGCGTCGAAGGATACCCGCGGCCTTCCGCCCAGCGACCGCAGCGCGAGCCCCAGCGCCAACGCCGATCCGAGACTGTCCCCGTCGGGGTTCACGTGGGCGATCAGCAGGATGCCGTCACCGGCGTCGATCGCGCCGGTCAGTGCGGTCACCGCGGCCTGGAAATCACCGGTCGGACCGGCACCGCCCGGGCAGGAGCGGCTGACCGGCGCCGCCGACGGGTCCACGAGATCGGTCGCATCGCTCATCGTCAGTTCCCATCGCCGCTGTCTCGTCCCATCGCAGCTGTCTCGTGCCTGTCACCGCGGTGTCCCGGGCCCGTACCCGTCATCCCTCCTGCCGGGCCGTCCCGCCGTACTCGCCCACCTCATCCAGCTCGCCCAGCTCATCGGGCTCATCCGGCTCGTCGGTGGCGGAGCGCGGCCGGCGGTAGGGATCGTCGTCGCCCGCCGGGCGAGCATCCCGACGGACCTCGACCAGATACGCGTCGCGTTCCCGGGCAACGCTGATCAGCTTCTCCAGATGCTGGGCGTCGTCGGGAAGCCGGTCATGAACGAAGGTGAGCGTCGGGGTCACCTTCACCCCCGTAGCCCGGCCGACCTGGCTGCGCAGCAGCCCCCGAGCGGATTCGAGCGCCTGGGCCGACGCCTGCCGCGCCGTCTCATCGCCGTAGACGGTGTAGAAGACCGTCGCGTCGACCAGATCCGGCGTCAGCCGCACCTCCGTGACGGTCACCATGCCGAGTCGAGGATCCTTGACGCCACGCTCCAGCATGGACGCCACGACCTCGCGGATACGCACGGCCAGCCGCCGTGCCCGGGCCGGATCAGCCACCGTCCACCTCCTTGTTCGCCGGTCCCGTCGGCGGCACGCTCACCGCGGCAGATGCACCGGGTGCATGCGGTTCGCCGGGTGCATGCGGTTCGTCGTCCGCGTCGTCCGCCGAGAAGTAGCGCGCCCGCGCGGCGAGCACCTCGACGTCCGGTCGCTGGGCCACCAGCTGCTCGCAGGAGCAGAGGACCTCAACGCAGTGCGCCCGGTCCGCGGCGACGACCGCCATCCCGATCTCGGCTCGCCGGTACAGATCATGATGGCCGGTCTCGGCCACGCTGAGGGCGAAACGGCGACGCAGCTCCGCCACGATCGGCCGCACCACCGACCGTTTCTCCTTCAACGAGTGCACGTCACCGAGCAGCAGATCAAGGTTGAGGGTTCCGATCCACATGGTCGTCTCCCGCCGCCGGGCACACACCGCCGGTGACGATCGAGCAGGCAGCTCGATCGTCACCGGTCGCGGGCGTGCTCAGGCGCGGGGAACCTCCCGTTGCTCGAACGTCTCGATCACGTCATCGATCTTGATGTCGTTGAACGACCCGAGACCGATACCGCACTCGTAGCCCTCGCGGACCTCCGTCGCGTCGTCCTTGAAACGCTTGAGCGACTCGACCGTGAGGTTGTCGGCCACGACGACGCCGTCGCGGATAAGCCTGGCCTTGGTGTTCCGCCGGATGACGCCGGAACGGACCAGACAGCCGGCCACGTTGCCGATCCGCGGCACGCGGAAGACCTCGCGGACCTCGGCGGTACCGAGCTGCGCTTCCTCGTAGACGGGCTTGAGCATGCCCTTCAGGGCGTTCTCGATGTCCTCGATGGCCTGGTAGATCACCGAGTAGTAGCGGACCTCGACGCCCTCACGGTCGGCCAACTCCGTCGCCTTGCCCTGCGGCCGGACGTTGAAGCCGATGATGACCGCGTCGGAAGCCGACGCCAGCATCACGTTGGTCTCAGTGATCGCACCGACCCCACGGTCGATGATCCGCAGACCGACCTCGTCGCCGACATCGATCTTGAGTAGGGCGTCCTCGAGCGCCTCGACCGAACCGGACACATCGCCCTTGAGGATGAGGTTGAGCTGGGTCTTCTCGCCCTCCTTCATCCGCTCGAGGATCGTCTCCAATGTCGGACGGCCTCGGCTCAGCGCCAGCTCCGCGTTACGCTCGCGGGCCTGACGACGTTCGGCGATCTGACGGGCCACTCGGTCCTCGGGCACCACCAGGAAGTTGTCACCGGCGTCGGGAACGCTGGTGAACCCCAGGACCTGGACGGGCCGGGCCGGGCCCGCCTCGACCACCTGACCACCGTGTTCGTCGAGCATCGCCCGAACCCGACCGAACGCCTCGCCGGCGACGACCGAGTCACCGACCCTCAGCGTGCCGCGCTGGACCAGCACGGTCGCCACCGGACCCCGGCCCCGGTCGAGCCGGCCTTCGATGGCGACACCCTGCGCCTCGACCTCGGTCGGAGCCCGTAGGTCCAGGGAGGCGTCGGCGGTCAGGACGATCGCCTCGAGCAGGCCGTCGATGTTCGTCCGGTTGCGGGCGGAGACGTCGACGAACATCGTGTCGCCGCCGTACTCCTCCGCCACCAGGCCGTACTCGGTGAGCTGGCCCCGTACCTTGGCCGGGTCGGCGCCCTCCTTGTCGACCTTGTTGACCGCCACCACGACCGGGACGCCGGCCGCCTGGGCGTGGTTCAGCGCCTCGATGGTCTGCGGCTTCACCCCGTCGTCGGCGGCCACGACCAGGACCACGATGTCCGTCACCTGCGCACCGCGGGCCCGCATGGCGGTGAAGGTCTCGTGGCCCGGAGTGTCGATGAAGGTGATCGGACGCTCGTCGCCGTCGACCTTGGCCCGCACCTGGTAGGCACCGATGTGCTGGGTGATACCACCGGCCTCGCCCCCGACCACGTCGGTGGAGCGGATGGCGTCCAGCAGTTTCGTCTTACCATGATCGACGTGACCCATGACGGTCACGACCGGCGGCCGGGAGCTGAGCTCGACGTCGTCGCCGTACTCCCCGCCGAAGGAGAGGTCGAAGCTCTCGAGGAGCTCCTTGTCCTCGTCCTCCGGACTGACGATCTGGACCTCGTAACCGAGCGTGACGCCCAACAACTGCAGCGTCTCGTCGGTGCAGGACTGGGTCGCGGTGACCATCTCGCCGAGCTGGGTGAACACGACCTGGACCAGAGCGCCCGGGTTCGCATCGATCTTGTCGGCGAAATCGGCCAGCGAGGCGCCACGCGGAAGCCGGATGGCCTGCCCGTTGCCGCGGGGCACCATCGCGCCCATGCGCGGCGCTTCGAGCCCGCTCTCCCATTCCTGCCGCTTCGCGCGCTTGGACTTGCGCTGGCGACCGGGGCGACCACGGCCACCGGGGCCGAAAGCGCCCGCCGTGGTCCCACCGCGGCCACGGCCGCCGGCCGCGGGACGACCGGGCGCACCGCCACCGCCGCCGCTGCCACCGGGACGACCGGGCGCGCCACCCCGCCCGGCGAATCCGCCGGGACGCGGACCGCCGCCACCGGGACGACCAGGAGCGCCCCCACCTCCCGGGCGCCCGGGAGGGCCACCGGCGGGTCGAGGCTGGAACATGTTCGCGTTGGGGCGCGGCCCCCCGGTGCCACCTGGGCGGGGCGGCATGCCACCCCCCGCTCCGGACCGTGGGCCACCGGGGCGTGGCGGCATCCCGCCGGGAGTGGGCCGTGGACCACCGGCGCCGGCGCCACCGGGTCGCGGTCCACCCGGCCGGGGGGTGCCTGGCCTGGGGGTGCCCGGCCGCGGGGCGCTGGGCCGGGGAGTGGACGCCGACGGCGGACCCGACTGACCGGCCGACGGGCGCGGCCCAGCGGATGGACGGGGCCCGGCGGACGGCGTCGTGTAGGGGTTGTTACCGGGCGCAGCCGGCCGGGGTCCGGGGCGCGGGCCAGGCCGGGGGCCGCCGGGGGTGGGACCGCCAGCGGTGGGACCCGAGGGAGGAACCGGGGTGCCGGGACGCGGGCGGCCACCGCCCTGCGGTGCACCGGGACGCGGAGCGCTCGGCCCGGGTCGCGGCCCGGAAGGGGCGGACGGCAGCGGCGGCGCGGGTACGGCGGAGGCCGCGGCCGGACGGGGAGCGGCGGGTGCAGACGTCGGCGAGGCCTCCACCGGGGAAGCCTGCACCGGCGGGGACGCGGGCGACGGCGCCGGGGTCACTGGACCAGACCGGCCGGCGGGACCAGGCCGCCCGGGAACCGGACGCGGACCGGGCCGCGGCGCCAGACCAGGACGGGGCGGCGAGGTCGGACGGGCACCGCTGCCCGGCGGTCCCGGACGGCCGGTGGTCCGGCCCGGGGAGGTGGGTGTGCCGTCGGCGGGGAACGCTTCCTTCAACTTGCGGACGACGGGTGCCTCGACAGTGGACGAAGCGGACTTCACGAACTCACCGAGATCCTTGAGCTTGGCGAGCACGGTCTTACTGTCGACACCAAGCTCCTTGGCGAGCTCGTGTACGCGGGCCTTTCCTGCCACGGTGCTCCTTCGTTCGGCCCGCGGTCCGTGCCCGCGTGACCTCGTTACCTGCTGGTCGTGATCATGGCTGGGTGCTCATTGAGCGGTCATCGCTGTCTCGACCTGCTTCCCTGTCGACGTCTGTTGGCGCCGCCTGTGGGAGGGGGTGCCGCTGGCGCGGGTACCCACTCCGTCTGACCCGGCCGGCCCGCTGCCGCGGTCCGCCCGTTCCATCCATCTTTACCTGG
>NZ_CDWRCM010000002.1:36551-41593 GCF_977927585.1 Frankia sp. CcWB2
TATCTCCTGTGCCTGATATCTCCCTGTGCCTGGCGCGACTACGGCGGACCGGCCCCGGAGGGACCGGCTACCGCGGGCAAAGCCGCTCCAGATACAGCCTGACCTGCTTCGATCCGAGCGGGCCCGACACCCGCAATGCCCGTGGGAACGCCTTGCGACGCTCCGCGAGATCGAGGCATGCAAGATCGGGATGCACGTACGCACCCCGACCGCGCATCCGACGACGAGCATCCGGCAGAAGCTCGCCGCCTTCTACAACGATACGCAGTAGGTCAGAACTCGGCGCACGGCTTCGACATCCGACACAGGTACGAACGGGCTCCGCACGACGCGCCATCGCAAGTCTATCCCGCTCGGCCCCGAGAATGGCCACCCGCGGCAGGCGATCGCCGCGGTACCGCAGCTGGTCCCGATCGTCGAGGCGCACCAGCGGAGCCCCGTTCGGATCCGCTCCCACCGCCCTCGCCGGAGTCCTCGGTGTCAGAGTGGATGTCGATGCGCCACCCCGTCAGCCGGGCGGCGAGCCGGGCGTTCTGCCCCTCGCGACCGATGGCCAACGACAGCTGGTAATCGGGCACCACCACCCGCGCCGAGCGGCTCGCCGGGTCCGTCACCTCGACCCGGGCCACCCGGGCCGGGGACAGCGCGCTCCCGACAAAGGTTGCCGGGTCGGCCGACCAGTCGACGATGTCGATCTTCTCGCCCCGCAGCTCGGCCATGACGGCACGCACCCGGCTGCCCATCGGCCCGATGCACGCGCCCTTGGGGTTGACCCCGGCCACCCGGGACCGCACCGCTATCTTGCTGCGATGCCCAGCCTCGCGGGCGATCGCGGCGAGTTCCACGGTGCCGTCGGCGACCTCGGGCACCTCCAGCCGGAACAGCCCCTTCACCAGCTCGGGATGGGTGCGGGACAACGTCACCGTGGGTCCGTGCTGCCCCCGCGCGACGTGCACCACATAACACTTGATCCGGTCACCGTGCTCGAGCCGCTCGCCGGGAACCTGCTCGGCCGGCGGCAGGACACCCTCGACGGTGCCGAGATTGACGAGCACGACCCTGGAGCCGGCCCGCTGTTCGTGATGTTGCACCACACCGGAGACGATCTCGTGCTCCCGGTCAGCGTACTGGCCGTAGGTGACCTCCTGCTGGGCCTCGCGCAGCCGCTGCATGATCACCTGTTTAGCGGTCATAGTCGCGATCCGCCCGAAGTCCGCCGGGGTGTCGTCGTACTCCCGGCTGGTGCCGTCCGGACCCCGTTCCCGGGCGAGGACGGAGACATCTCCGGTCGTCCGGTCGATCACCACCCGGGCGTCCTGCGCGGACCCGGCCGTGTGGTGATAGGCCGTCAGCAGTGCCGTCTCCATCGCCTGCACCAAGGTGTCAAAGGCAATGTCCTTCTCCCGCTCGATTCCGCGCAGCGCGGCCACGTCGAGCTTCACCGGGTCATCTCCTTACCGGCCGCGCCCCGGGGGCCGGCCTCCCGGCCGTCGTCATTGGATTCCCTCCCCGGCGCCGCCGGAAGATCGTCGCCCGGCTCCCCAGACCCGAGATCGGCTGTCTCGCCGGGTTCCACCAACGCGGCGGACGAAGACGGCGTCTCCACCGACTCGACAGAAAGATCATCATACGCCTCGGCCGAGAACTCGACCTCGACAGTAGCCCGGGCCACCTGTACGAAGGTCACCCGCGCAAGCCGCCGGCGCGGGGGGCGTCCGGGCCGCGCGGGATCCGTCGCCACCGCCAGGTCCGCCCCCGATTCGTCGGCGGAGAGGACACGCCCGGCGAGGACGATGCCGTCTCGATCACGTACCGTGACAAGCCTGCCGATCGCGCGGCGCCAGTGCCGAGGCTCGGTCAGCGGCCGTTCGACGCCCGGTGAGGTGACCTCGAGAACATAAGGCCCGGCGACCAGGCCCTGGCCGTCGGTCTCGGCGGCGTCGAGCAGCTCGGAGGCGAGCCGGCTGGCGTCCGCGGCCGCGTCCAGGTCGACTCCGCCGTCGCGGTCCACCACCACCCGCACCACGCTGCGCGATCCGGCCCGTGCCACCGTCACATCCTCGAGATCGAAACCCGCGTCGGCGAGGCCGGCCGCCAGCCGAGCCCGCAGCGCCGTCCGAACGCCGCCGCGCCCGCGGGCCGATCCGGATGGGCTCCGGTCGCGCGCGCGGCCGGCCTCCCCCGCCCCTGCCACTTCGACCGTCCCTTCCCGCATCCGCGATGCCTGATCATCCGCCGGACCCACGACGCCGCTCCCCACGCCGTAGGCCGGCCGCCACATTGTCATCCCCCGGGGGCGATACCCAGGTTCGGCCGGCGCCATCAAGCCGTGCGACCCTCGTCGACCCGACCTGCGGCACCGTCGAACAACGAGGACCGACCGCCGACGGTCCCGCCGGGCTGGGCCGTCACAGGGGCGAACGGCATCCCGGGTGAGATCCATAGCCTACGTCCGCCCCGACCGGAGTCCGTCGCGACCCGGGGGTAACCGGATCAGGCCGCGCGGACCACACGGCGGTCCGGACGACAGCAGGGGATGTGCGAAGCTGCGACGGTGGATCCGGCGAACCTCACCCACGCCTCCCGACGACGGGTCCTCGCCGGGCTGACCGGCCTCACCCTCACCGGATTTACCGGATTCGAGGCCGCCGGGTGCAGCACCACGGTCGCGACGAACCGGACCGGTCCCGCAGTGAGCCTGGGCGGCGACGACCGCCGGGCGGCGAGGGCCGCCGCCGTCCGGGCGACCGCGCTGGCCGCGGCATACCGGACGGCGGCCGAGCGCCACCCGTCCCTGCGTCCCCTGTTCGACACGCTGCGGGCCCATCACGAAGTCCAGCTCCGGACCTTGGCCGAACAGTTCCCGGGCTCCGCACCGACCACGCCGGCCCAGGCAGCCACCCCGGCCCAGGCAGCCATGCCGACCCAGGCGGCCATGCCGACCCGGACGATCGGGCGCGACGGCGCCGGGACGGCGGGAACGGCGCAGCTCGTCGACGAGTCACCCACGGCCCGCGCCGCCACCATCGCCTCCCTGACCGGGATGGAGGGTGCGGCGACGAACGCGGCCCGCACCGACTGCCTGCGCGCGGGCGGTCCGCTCGCGTCCCTGCTGGCGAGCATGTGCGCCGCCGGGACCGCGCATGCGGAGCTGCTGGCCATCTCTGCGAGCCGGGTGTCCGGATGACCGCCGGCACACCACCGGGCGATCCGGCGTCGGCGACCCCCACGGAATCGACCGCCGCAACCGACCACCCGGATCCCGCGGGTGTCGCGGCGCTGGTCACGATGCTCACGGCCACGCATGCCGCCGTCTACGCCGCCGCGGCGGCGGGAGGTGCCCTCGCGCCGCTCGACCCGGCCGCGGCGCAGGCGCGTGAGCTCGCACGACTGAGCTATCTGGCGCACCAGGCGCTGCGCGACGACCTCATCACCGCGATCCGGGCCCGCGGCGGGGAGGCGCCACCGGCACTGCCCGCCTATCGACTCCCCGTCGCACCGGAGGGAATCGGGGCGGCACTGGCCCTCCTGGCCAGGATCGAGGACGCCTGCGCCATGGCGGCCCACGACGCCGTCACCGTGCTCGTCGGGGACGTCCGTGCGCTGGCCCTGGACGCGCTGACCGGCACCGCCGTACGCGCGCAGCGGGCCCGCATCGCGGCCGGCATGCCGCTGGCGGCCGCGAGCCGCGCGCTACCGGGGACGTGACCTGGCGTCCAGGGAGGCCGGGCCCGCTCCAGGAAGCGGGCCGCTCCCGTCAGCGGGTGACCCACGCGTCGGGGTCGCCGCCGAGGGTGGTCACGATGTCCGGAAGCTGACCACTCGCCACGTCAGCGAGGGTCACGGCCTCCAGCACCCGCCGCAGGTTCACCCGAACCGCGATCCACACATCCTGCAGGTTCTTGGCCGCGCCGTCGTAGTTCGTGTCCTCGGGACGCCGGCCTCGCACGCTGGCGAGCGGACCGTCGGTCGCCCGGATCACCGTGGCGATGGTGATCCGGTCGGGAGGAAGGCTCAGCTGGTATCCCCCGTCCGCGCCCCGGCGGCTCTGGACCAGCCCCGCCCGGCGTAGATCGGTGAGGATGTTCTCGAGGAAGCGCAGCGGCAGATCCTGCGCCGCGGCAAGCGCCTCGCCCTTGACGAGCCGACCGTTGCTCGCGGCCAACGTCAGGAGTGCGCGCAATGCGTAGTCGGCGCGAGCGGAGATCTGCATGCATCCATTCTGCCGCCGGTCCTCGCCGAATGGGTGGGCCGGGTCGGCAGCGGGCGAGGCGCGGCCCCGCGCCAACGGGCGCTGTTCCCGCCGCCGGCTCGGTCGAACGAGCCTGCCGGCCAACGAACCTGCCAGCCAACGAACCTGCCGGCCGGGGAATCGGGAACTTCCTCAGCCAGCCCTCTCGGGATGGGGGGCGTCCGTGCCGCCGTCGGCGGAGGAGGTGGCCGTGGTGGCGGCTCCGACCGCCGCCACCTCCTTTGTACCGGCCGCGGCGGACCCGCCGGCGCTGCCGCCCCGGCGACGCCGAGCCGCCCGGACCGCCGTCGTACCCTCCGCAACCAGCCCACGGCGCTGCCGCATCCGCTGGTCCACCGCGTTGAATCCGGCATCGATGAGCACCCCGACCACGAAGAT
The DNA here is from genome assembly GCF_977927585.1 of Frankia sp. CcWB2. Classification (NCBI taxonomy): domain Bacteria; kingdom Bacillati; phylum Actinomycetota; class Actinomycetes; order Frankiales; family Frankiaceae; genus Frankia; species Frankia sp. CcWB2. The sequence goes on from NZ_CDWRCM010000002.1 coordinate 41,182, forward strand.
CGTGATCATCGAGGCCAGTACCCCGACCGTGTCGAGCAGTTCGCGGGCATTCTGCAGGTCGGCCCCGACGGACGGATGCCCCGGAACGATGACCAGCAACTCGCCGGCCATCAGGCTGCGCCAGGCGAACGCCCAGCCCTGCTTCAGGCCCGCGAGCACCGAGGGCAGGGCCGCCGGTACCACGATGTACCGGTAGAGGGACAGGCCACGCGCGCCCATGCTGCGGCCGACCTGGACCAGTAGAGGCGGCACGTAGTCCACGCCGTAGATGACGCCGTTGGCCACCGACGGCGCCGCCCCGAGCACCACCACGAACATGATCGCGGACTCGCTGAGCTTGAACAGCAGGACGGCGAGCGGGAACCAGACGATCGAGGGCATCGTCTGCACCGCGGTGATGAACGATCCCACC
>NZ_CDWRCM010000002.1:42049-52228 GCF_977927585.1 Frankia sp. CcWB2
GGTACGCAGGACCCCGAAGCGGGACACCGCGATCCCGACCACGGTGCCGATGAGCACGGCGAGGGCGTATCCCTCCAGGGCCCGGACCAGGGTGCGGGCCAGAGCGTCCCAGAAGTGTCCGCTGCCCAGCTGGTCGACGAACTCGCCCAGCGCCTCGCCCGGCCCGGGCAGCACATAGCTGGGCTTCCAGCCGCTCCAGACGACGATCTGCCAGAACAGCAGGAACAGGAGCAGAGCGCCGAGCTTCGGCCAGGTGGCCGCCCAGGCGCGGGCCGCGAACGGCCGCCGTTGCGCGGTCGGGATGTCCAGCGCGTCGAGGCCGGCGAGGGCCACGTCGACGTCGAGGGGCTCGCCGGCCTCGCCGAGCCCGGCACTCTTACGGCTGGGGACGCTGACGTCAGTGGCCATGGCGGCCAACCTCCTCGCGTAGCCGCGCGGTCACCTCGGTGGCGAGCTCCGAGACGTGGGTGGAGTCGAGCCGGCGGGGGCGGTCGATATCGACGTCGAAGATCTCCACGACCCGGCCGGGCCGGGAGGACAGCAGCACGATGCGGTCACCGAGCCGGACCGCCTCGCGCACATCGTGGGTGACGAAGATGACGGTGACCCCCGTCTCCCGCCAGATCCGTTCGAGTTCGTCGTGGAGCAGATCGCGGGTCATCGCGTCGAGCGCACCGAACGGCTCGTCCATGCACAGGATGTCGGCCTCCTGCGCGAAGGCCCGGGCCAGGCTCACCCGCTGGCGCATGCCGCCGGACAGCTCATGGGGGCGCTTCGCGGACAGGCCGGCCAGCCGGACCATCGCGAGCAGGCTCTCGACCCGGTCCCGCCGCTCGGCCTTGCCGATCCCCCGCAGCCGCAGCGGCACCTCCACGTTGCCGCCCGCCGTCAGCCAGGGCAGCAACGCCGAATCCTGGAACATCATCCCGACCCGCCGGCCGGTGGTGTCAACGACGCCCACGGAGGGCTGGTCGAGACCGGCGATCAGGGCGAGCAGGGTCGATTTCCCACAGCCGGACGCACCGAGGAGACAGACGAACTCGCCCGCCCGGACATCCAGGGAGACGTTGTCGAGCGCCTTGACGCTGGCGGGCCCGGATCCGAAGACCCGGCTGACGCGGTGGATGCGCAGCGCGGTGTCGGTGAGTACAGCGGTCATGGTTCATTCCCCCGTCGCGGTGTATGCGGCCGGTGTGCATGGACGGACGGATGGACGGATGGACCAGGCCGGGGCATCGATGATCGACACCCCGGTCTGGTCGTCGCCCTGTGGTCTCGGACCGAGGTTCAGCCGGCCCGGCTACCGGGGGTGCCGCGGGTCAGGAGTCGGAGACCGTCGGTTTGCCCTGCTTGGCGAGGATCTCGTTGAGGACCGTCAGATCGAACAGACCGTCGAGCTTCGGGTTCTCGATGAGGCCGAGCTCCTCCTGGTGCTTCGCTGAGGTGAACAGGGACGCCGCGATCGGGTCCGGAGTGAAGGTCAGCCCCTTCCAGGCCGAGGTGAGGATCTTGTCGGGCAGCGGCTTGCCGCTCAGCTTGCCCAGTGCCGTGTTGGTGACCTTCGCGCCGGCGTCACGGTCGGCGTTGAGCGCGTTGATCGATTCCACGTTCGCCGTGATGAGCCGGCGGACGATCTCCGGGTTCTTCTTCAGGTAGTCCGTGCTCACCAGAAGCACCGTCGTGACGAACTGGCCCTTGGTCTCCGGCCACTCGTCGGCCTCGTTGACGAGCACCTTGCCCCCCGCGGCGACGAGCCGGGAGGCTATCGACTCGGGCACCCAGGCCCCGTCGATGGCCTTGTTGGCGAAGGCGTCCACCGTCACGGTGTTGTCCTGGGGCTTGATGGAGACATCACCCCCGCCCTGGGGGTCGGTCTTCAGCCCGTTCTCCTTGAGGAAGTACCGCAGCGCCACGTCCTGGGTGTTGCCCAGGCTCGGGGTGGCGAGCGTGGTGCCCTTGAGCTGCGCGACGGAGGTGATCTCAGGCTTGACCACCAGCAACGCACCACCCGAGGTGGCGCCGGAGACGATCCGCACCGCCTCCCCGTGCGACTTGATGAAGCTGTTGACCGCCGGGTTGGGACCGATATAGCCGGCATCGATGGCGCCGGACAGAATCGCCTCCGCCTCCTGCACGCCGGAGTTGAAGGTCGACGTCTTGAGCGTGACTCCAGAACCGAGGTCCTTGGCGAAGATCCCCTTCTCGACGCCGTAGAGAGCTGGCGCGTGGGTGAGGTTCGGAAAGTACCCGAGCCGCAGGGTGCCGGTGACCTGGCCGTCCGAGGCGACCGTCTGGGAGTCCCCGTCGTCACTCGAGCAGCCCACCACCGCCAGTACGAGCGCCCCCGCGGCGATGAGTGGCGTCGCTGCACGCCACAGTCTGCTCGGTCTCATAGATACCCCCTCACGCAGGCTGACGCCCGCGCCATGCATGTCGATCGAAGTCATCGGGATGGTAAGCATGCCAGATGGTGCCCATCCTGGCCATGTGACTTCATCGCGATGACATCGTTCTGCAATATCTTTGACCGGCCAGATGCACACAGCCGACAAAACGGACATTGCTGGGGATCAAAGAGGCCCCGGACACCATCGGAGCGGGTCCGGGATGGTCTCAGACCGGGATCGATCTCAGGACAAGATCAACATCAGAACAGGATCGACGCGAAGGTCCCGACCCGCTGGAAGCCCACCCGGTCGTAGACCCGGCGGGCGGCATGGTTGAAGTCGTTGACGTACAGGCTGACCAGTGGGGCGAAGGCGGACCGCGCCAGCGCGACCACACTCGCGGTTCCCGCGACGCCAAGGCCGCGCCCACGCAGCGCCGGGTCGACCCAGACGCCCTGGATCTGGCAGACGTCGCCCGCGACGGCGCCGATCTCGGCCTTGAACAGCACCCGGCCGTCGGCGATGTGGGCGAAGGAACGCCGCTGACCGACGAACTCGGCGACGCGGGCGCGGTAAAGGGCACCGCCGTCAGCGAGCACCGGGGACACCCCGATCTCCTCGGTGAACATGGCGATGCAGGCCGGCAGGATGACGTCCAGCTCGTCCGGGCGCACCGGGCGCACCGCCGGATCTGGGGCGACCCGCGGCGGGCGGTCGATCACGAGCAGGGGCTGGTCGGCCCGTACCTCCCGGGCCCGCCCCCAGGTCGGCTCCAGATGCTTCCACATCGCCGTCACCGAGGAGGAGACGCCGACGATGGACGAGCAGCGCCGTCCCTGCCGGCGAGCCCGCTCGGCGAACAGTCTCACCGAGGTGGGGCCTGCCGCCACGGGCCAGAGGTTGGCGCCGGAATAACACAGAGCGACCAGGCAGCCATCCACGGTGTGCCCCCACATCTCGGCGCCGAGACGCCACGGGTCGAGCCCCGCAGCCTCGACCCGAGATGCGACGAACACATCGGCGACCGGGTTGCGGGCCAAGAGCTCGCGGACGGCCGGAAGATCCCTGTCGTCAAGCAGACAGGGCGGCGCGGACCGCAGAGGTAGGCCCATCCGGTCGAACCGGTTAACCCACGGAAACCGAGGGTTCGCCGGACGGGGTGCCGTCCGCCGCCATCTCCTCGGCCAGCCGCATGGCTTCCTCAATGAGGGTTTCCACGATCTGTGCCTCCGGAACGGTCTTCACGACCTCACCTCGGACGAAGATCTGACCCTTGCCGTTCCCGGAGGCGACGCCGAGATCGGCCTCCCTGGCCTCGCCCGGCCCGTTCACGACGCAGCCCATGACGGCGACGCGCAACGGGACCTCCATGCCCTCGAGACCGGCGCTGACCTGATTGGCAAGGGTGTAGACGTCAACCTGAGCCCGACCGCAGGAGGGGCAGGATACGATCTCGAGTTTACGCTGCCGAAGTCCCAGGGACTCCAGGATCGCGGTGCCGACCTTCACCTCCTCGACCGGCGGTGCCGACAGCGACACTCTGATCGTGTCACCGATTCCCTCGGCGAGCAGGGCCCCGAAGGCGACCGCGGACTTGACCGTGCCCTGGAAGGACGGCCCGGCCTCGGTGACACCGAGGTGCAGCGGGTAGTCGCAGGCCTGGGCGAGCAGCCGGTACGCCTGGATCATGACGACCGGGTCGTGGTGCTTCACCGAGATCTTGATGTCGCGGAAGTCGTGCTCCTCGAACAGCGAGCATTCCCACAGGGCCGACTCCGTCAGCGCCTCCGGCGTGGCCTTGCCGTACTTCGCCAACAGCCGCTTGTCGAGCGAACCCGCGTTGACCCCGATCCGGATCGGAACGCCGGCGGCCTTCGCCGCGCGAGCAATCTCCCCGACCTTGTCGTCAAAAGCCTTGATGTTGCCGGGGTTGACCCGGACCGCGGCGCAGCCCGCGTCGATCGCGGCGAAGACGTACTTGGGCTGGAAGTGGATATCGGCAATCACCGGGATCGGGGATTTGCGGGCGATCGCGGCGAGGGCACCAGCGTCGTCTTGGCTTGGCACCGCGACCCGGACGATCTGGCATCCCGACGCTGTCAGCTGTGCGATCTGCTGCAGCGTGGCGTTGACGTCTGACGTCAACGTGGTGCACATCGACTGAACGGAGACCGGAGCGTCACCCCCGACCGGGACGTTGCCCACGTGGATCTGCCGGCTGTGCCGCCGCGTGCCGAGCGGACGGGCCGGAGCGGTTGGCATGCCCAGAGTTACGGTCACGTTGTCCTCACTGGCGAATCGGAGACGAAGATCGACGTGCGACTGACTCGGCCTGTCGGCTGCAGGAGGCAGGGCAGAATGGCACACCGTCGCGCATGTTCATACGGAATTACTGATTCAGGCGAATGGGATTGACAATGTCGGCGGACAGGACAAGCAGACTGAACCCGAGCAGTACGACGACCGTGGCGTACGTGGCTGGTAACAGTTTGGCGAAATCCACCTTCTGTACCGGACCGCGATAACCCCGGAGCCTGCGTAGGCCATGCCGGGCCTGCTCGAAGCCCAGCACGGCAATATGACCGCCGTCCAACGGGAGTAGGGGCAACAGGTTAAAAATTCCGACCGCGAGATTGATCGCGGCGACCAGAATGAGAAGATTCCGCACCCGGTCCACGGCCGAACTGCCCTCGGCCGAGACCACATCACCGCCGATACGCGCCGCTCCCACCACGCTGATGAAACCCTGGGGGTCGCGGTTGTCGCTGAAGATATTAGCGATATCACCGATCCGGCGGGTCAGCGTCTCATACATACCGGTGAACCCGGACCCGATGACATCGAAGGTGCGGGGCACGGCTTCGATCGGGTTGTAGTGCACTGTCTCGGTTCCCGGTCTGACGCCCAAGGCGCCGACCCGGTCGTCGCCCGCCTGCCCGGTCTCCCGATCGCGCCTGCCCTCCACCAGGTTCGGCGTGAGGGTGAGGGTGCGGCCGTCCCGTTCGACGACCATCACCGCAGGCCCCGCTCCGTGCGCACGCACCTGCCGGGTGAACTGCGCCCAAGTCGTGACCGGAACTCCGCCGAAGCTGACGATCCGGTCGCCCGGCCGCAGACCGGCCGCCGCGGCCGGCCCCGGTCCGGAACAGGTCGCGGTCGTGGCGACGCAGCTCGTCGCGCCGACCCTCGACTCGCTGATCGTGGTCGTGCCCAGGACAACAAGCACTCCGTAGACCAACACGATGGCGATGACGAAATGCACGAAAGAACCAGCCGACATGACCACGAGCCGGGCTCGCGCCCGCGCATTGTGGAAGGCGCGGGGTTCATCGGCCAGATCGATCTCCTCGAGCGAAGTCATCCCCTCGATCTTGACGAAACCGCCGGCCGGAATGGCCTTGATGCCGTACTCGGTCTCCCCCCGCCGCCAGGACCAGATAGTCGGCCCGAAACCGACGAAGAACTTGGAGGCCTTCATACCGTAGTGCCGGGCCGTCACGAAATGCCCGGCCTCGTGCGCGACGACCGACACCAGCAGGGCCAGTGCGAACGCCACAATGCCGAGAAGCTCCATCAGACCGCCCTCTCGGCGCCGGGGGGGCGACTCACACCATGTCCCGTTCGGTCTCGCGCCGGATCAGCCGCCCGGCCGCCGCCCGCGCGGCCCGTTCGGTGGCGAACACCTCCTCCACGCTGGGATGATCGATCACTTCGTGCTCGGCGATGACCTCGGCCACCAGGTCGACAATACGGATGAAGGGCAGCCGCCCGGCGAGGAAGGCGGCCACCGCCTCCTCGTTCGCGGCGTTGAAGACCGCGGGGGCGGTGCCGCCGCGCCGCCCGGCCATGCGGGCAAGCTCCACCGCCGGGAACGCCACCTCGTCCAGCGGTTCGAAGGTGAGCGCCTGCGCCCGCGACCAGTCCATCGGCGGCTGCGCCTGCGCCACCCGGTCCGGCCAGCCGAGCGCCAGCGCGATGGGCAGCCGCATGTCCGGCGGGGAGACCTGAGCGATCGTCGAGCCGTCGGTGAACTCGACCATCGAGTGCACCAACGACTGGGGGTGCACGACGACCTCGATGTCGTCGTAGGGAACCCCGAAGAACAGGTGCGCCTCGATCAGCTCGAGCCCCTTGTTCATCAGGGTCGCCGAGTTGATCGTCACCAGGGGTCCCATGTCCCAGGTGGGATGGGCCAACGCCTGCTCCGGGGTAACGGCGGCAAGCTCGTCGCGGCGGCGCCCGCGGAAGGGACCTCCGCTGGCGGTCAGCACCAGCTTGCGTACCTCGTCCCGTCGCCCGCCCCGCAGGCACTGCGCCAGTGCGGAGTGCTCGGAATCCACCGGCACCAGGCGGTCGGGGTCGCCACCGAGCGCGTCGAGCACCAACGGCCCCCCGGCGACCAGCGATTCCTTGTTCGCCAACGCCACCGTCCGGCCGGCGGCCAGCGCCGCGAGCGTCGGGGCCAACCCGACCGAGCCGGTGATGCCGTTGAGGACGATGTCGCACGGCCACGCCGCGATCTCGCTCGCGGCGTCGGGACCGGCGAGAATCTTTGGCACGGGGAACTCACCCCGACGGTAGCCCCGCCGCGGCGCCTCGGCGAAGAAGGCCAACTGGAGGTCCTGAGCGGCCGAGGCCGCCGCCACTCCCACGGCCTGGACGCCGAGGTCCAGTGCCTGAGCGGCGAGCAGGTCCACCCGGGACCCGCCGCCCATCAACGCCACCACCCGGAACCGCTGCGGGTTGCGGCGTACGACATCTATCGCCTGGGTTCCGATCGAACCGGTGGACCCGAGCAGGACAACCTCACGCAGGATCGAAGCCTCCACCACGTCACCCATTCTCTCAGGCCCACCGACCGCTCGGCACCGCCCTGTTCGGTTCATGACAGGTGCCACCCGAAGATGCGCAATGGGTCCGGTGACAACTACGTTTCGTCAGGTCTGGTGGGCAGGACTTTGCGGTCGCCGCCCACCCCGATCGGCCACCCCGATCCGGGTGACACGTCGGCCCGGTCGGTCACGTCGACGACGGCTCCGACGTCTGCTCATCCCCGGCCGGGCGAGGAAGAAGGTGTGGCGCCGGTTGCCGGCTGCCCGGACGGTTCGGCACCGGGGGTGGCATCCGGGGAGGCGGACGACGCCGACGTGGTGGCGGGTCCGGAGGATGCGGCGGGTCCAGAGGATCCAGCCGCCGGTGCCGCGGGAGTCGGACTGGTGGCGACGCCCGGGCTGGCGGGACCGGCGGAGACGGCAGGGCCGGGCAGGCCACTCGTCGCGGACGTAGGCGTGTAACCGAAATAGGTCAACGCCACGATGGTGGCACTCAGGCTGACGGAGGTCGGACCCAGCGCCGGACGTGCCTGCGCCCCCGGCCAGGTGTGCCCCGCGCCCTGCATGGCCAACAGCCCGACGTCATGGCCGGCTGGGCAGCCGCTCCACACGGTGCGCTGCCAGGCAGCCGTGTCCCGGGAGGTCTGGCGGGCTCCGCTGCAGCCCAGAGCGGAGGCGTACCGGGCGAGCCGGTCCTCCACGGGCTGAGCGACGACTCCGGTGAAGGGGGCCGGCCGCGAAGCGCCTCCGCCGGCATACGGCGCGATCTGGTCCGAGGTCCCATGGATCTCCAGGACGTTGGTGGCGGGCTTGGCGCAGGAGCCGGGCAGCACGCTCGACCCGACGGTCACCGCCGCCGCAAGACGGCCCGGCAGCGCGCAGGCCAGCGTGAGCACCATGTTCGCGCCGTCCGCGTAGCCCACGGCGAAGACGCGTCCCGCCTCCAGGCACATCTGACCGACGAGGTCGTTGAGCAGCGCGCCGACGAAGAGCACGTCGTCGGGTCCCACCGCCTTCGATCTGGTGAAGTTCCACCGCCCCTGCATCCCGATCGGGGCGGCGACCACGAAGCCCGCCTTCGTCCCCTGATCGGCGAGCCGCGTGTACGCTTCCAGATCTTCCGGCGCCTGGTTCAGATCATGGAAATTGAAGATCAGCGGTAGTGGCCTGACCCGAGGACCCGCGGTCGGTACGGCGAGGACGTAGCCGCGCTCGGTTCCTCCCACCCGCAGCGTGCGGGTACCGATCCCGGACGGCAGGGTCTTCCCGGTGACGCAGCCGCTCTCGGGGGGTGGTGGGACCGTGGGCAACGGTATGGCCGACGCCACGGCGGCACCGGCGGCACGGCCGCCGGACGCCCCGAGAGCGGCCTGGGTCGCCGAGGTCTTCGCCGGCCCCGGTTCCTGGGACATCGCGTACCACAGGAGCAGCAGCAACACCCCGGCAGCGGCCGTGATCGGCAGCCATACGGTGTTCGTCGCCCGGATATCCGGGCGGGAGGCCCCCCGGCGTCGGCTCGTCGGACTACCGAAGGACACGGTCACCGTCAGACGTCGCGCTCCCCGCGCCACCGAACTCGGCGGGACGGTCGGATCCGACCTGCTCCGGCTGGTCTGTCCGCTCCGGCTGGTCCGTCCGCTCCGGCTTCCCGGCCGGCTCGGCCGCAAGCTGTCCGCAGGCTGCCGCGATCTCCCGGCCCCGGGTGTCGCGCACCGTCGTCACGATGCCGCGGTCACGGAGCCGGCGGGCGAACGCGCGCTGGCCGGCCGGGACGCTGGCGCGCCATGAGGATCCACCGGTTGGATTCAACGGAATGAGGTTCACATGCGCGAGCCGGCCTACGAGCAGGTCCGCGAGGGCGTCGGCGCGTTCCACGTCATCGTTGACCCCATCGATCAGCGCGTACTCGACGCTTACCCGTCTGCCGGTCACCTCGGCGTACTCCCAGGCGGCCGCGAGCACCTCGGCCACCGGCCAACGGGTGTTGATGGGGACGAGTTCGTTCCGCAGAACGTCGTCCGGGGCGTGCAGGGACACCGCCAGAGTCACCGGCAGGCCCTCTCCGGCGAGGCGACGGATCGCCGGAACGAGGCCGACAGTGCTGACCGTCAGGCCGCGCGCCGACAGGCCCAGCCCGTCGGGGGGGTGAGCGGTGAGGCGGCGTAGCGCGACAATCACCGCGGCGTAGTTCGCCAGCGGCTCGCCCATCCCCATGAAGACCACGTTCGACAACCTGGTCGCGCCGCCCGCGAGCTCACGGCGCTGAAGAACCCGGGCGGCGTGCACGACCTGTTCGACGATCTCCGCGGTCGACAGGTTGCGGGTCAGCCCGCCCTGACCGGTGGCGCAGAACGGGCAGCCCATGCCGCAGCCCGCCTGGCTCGACACACAGACCGTCGCGCGATCCGGATATCTCATGATCACAGACTCGAGAGATGCGCCGTCCACGGTCCGCCACGCCGTCTTGCGGGTCAGACCGTCGTCGCAGCTCAGCGTCCGCACCGGGACGAGCAGCCTCGGCAGCAGGGCGTCGAGGAGCGGCTGGCGGTCCCGCTCCGGCAGGTCGGTCATCGCCTCGGGCTCATCGGCGGCGATCAACCGGGCATAATAGTGCCGGGCCACCTGATCGGCGCGGAAGGCCGGCTGCCCCAGCGACACCGCGACGTCACGTCGTTCCTGACGGGTCAGGTCGGCGAGGTGGCGCGGCACTCGGCCCGCTCGCCGGGTGAGCGTCAGCCGCACGGGCCAGCCCGCCTCGGCAGGTGAGGGCTGGTCCGGACGTCCGGATTCGGCGGTCGTGGCAGTCATCGCGGATCCAGTCTGCCAGGTGACCGCGACCGAGACGAATGCACGGATCTGTCCGAAGGGACCCACGAGAGGCGAGACCTGTCGGCTGAACCCGGTTCCGATCAGTTCAGGAAGGAAGTGATCAGAAGCCAGGCGACCGGGGCGGTGCACAA
>NZ_CDWRCM010000002.1:52585-54924 GCF_977927585.1 Frankia sp. CcWB2
CAACGAGTCCAAGCGGTCCATCAGGCCACCATGGCCGGGCAGCAGACTGCTCATGTCCTTGATGCCGATGTCGCGCTTGAGCAGGGACTCACCCAGGTCGCCGATCGTCGCGGTACACGCGACCGCCAGCCCGAGCAGAACGCCCTGCCAGGCCTCGGCCCCCAGCGGCCAGGCCAGCACGATCCCGGCGACGATCACACAGGTCACCGCCGAACCGACGAATCCCTCCCACGACTTCCCCGGGGAGACGGTAGGGGCCATCTTGTGCCGACCGCCGGAGAGGACACCGGCCGTGTAACCACCGACGTCGCTGGCCACCACCGTTCCCAGAAAGGCGACGACTCGCCAGCGACCATCGGAGGGTTCGGTGAGCAGCGCGGCGAAGCCAGCCGGAAAGCCGATGTAGCCGGCCACGAAGGCGGCGCCGGCGACGTCGCGGAGCAGACCCGTGGACGGCCCGAAAGCACGGACCAGCGCCGCCACGCCGATGGTGCCGGCGAGAGTCAGCAGCAGGCCGGTGGTCCCATCGACGTACGCGACGACCGGCATGGCCGCCGCCCCGGCAACCAGGGGAAGCAGGGGAACCCGTACCTGCGTCAGTCGGATCGCGCGGACCACCTCGTGGGTGCCCAGGGCCATCGCGACACTGATCACCCCGACAAAGATTACCCGCAGGGTGAACAGCGGAACGAGGATGACGGCACCGAGAAGGATGCCGACACCGATGGCGGCCGGCAGGTTGCGGCCGGCACGTGAGGGCCGGGGCACCATCCCGGCGGGCCGACCGTGATTACCGGGCCCGCGGGGATTACCGGACTCAAGCGGATTACCGGGCCCATGCGAGGATCCCGGCGGCGCGGATGACCCGGACGGCCCGGACTCAGCCACCGCGCGGCCGTCGACAGTCGTCATGGCCGCCCGGCCGTGGGCAGCGACCGCCGCATCGCGCACGCGTCATGCGCGGATCCGGGGACCGTCCAGACGATTCCGAGACCATGGGAATCGAACATCGGAGCAGGCGGCCGGCATCGAGAACGGACGCAGGAATGATCAAACCGAGAGAAGATCCGATTCCTTGAGCCGAAGAAGTTCATCCACCTGCCCGACGTATCGGTGGGTTGCCTCGTCGAGATCCTTCTCACCCCGCCGGCCCTCGTCCTCGCCGGCATCGCCGTCCCGCACGATCCGATCGATCGTGTCCTTGGCGTGACGTCGGACGTTGCGGATGCTCACCCGGGCTTCCTCGGCCTTGGTCCGAGCTACCTTGACAAGATCGCGACGCCGTTGCTCGGACAGCTCCGGAAAAACACACCGGATGATGGTGCCGTCGTTGCTCGGGTTGACCCCGAGATCGGAATCGCGCACAGCCTTCTCGATCGCCCCCAGAGACGACTTGTCGTAAGGCGTGATGATCACCATACGCGGCTCCGGGATGTGGAACGACGCGAGCTGCTGCACCGGTGTCGGAGCGCCGTAGTAATCCACCAGGATCTTGGAGAAGACCGCGGGAGTGATACGCCCCGTGCGGATGTTCGCGAAGTCCTCCTTGGCGACCGAGACCGCCTTCTCCATCTTCTCCTCGGCCTCGAGAAGCGTGTCGTCGATCACCGCATTTCCTTCCGTCTGTTCCTGGTCCGCCGGCGTCCACCGGGCGCCGGTCCTGTTATCATCGCAGTTCGGCCGAGCGCAGCCGAGTTCGTCGTCCCAGGGGCGAAGCCGTCCCGCCCGGTCCCGGATTCGCCTGACCGAGATCGCACAGCCGCCGCATGCAGTGTGCCTTACCACGGCGTCCCCGCTGACCTGGGCCGACACGGCACGCCGACCGGGCCGGGAAGCATCACCTTGTCATCTCGAGGCGTGGCCATCCCGATCCCGGTGGCGTGCCGGACCACCGCACCCACCGAGAAGCCTCGGAGCCGCCGGCCGCCCGATCAGGGAGCCGGCGATCCGACGACGCTCAGGCCTGGCGGATGTTGAACCGGGAGAACCGACCGACCTCGATCTTCTCACCCAGCGACGCGCCGGCCTGGTCAAGCAGAGCTCGGATGGTCACCTTGCCGTCCTTCACCCATGGCTGGTCAAGCAGCACGCTACTCTTCACATACCCGTTGACACGTCCTTCAACAATCTTCGCGATCGCCTGCTCGGGCTTGCCCTCCTCGCGGGCCGCGGCCTCGTAGATCTTTCGCTCCGCCTCGAGGACCTCGTTCGGGATCTGCTCGGCGGTGACATACAGCGGGTCCGCCGCGGCGATGTGCTGCGCGAGATCGCGGGCGAGTTGCTTGAAGTCCTCGGTCTTGGCCACGAAGTCCGTCTCGCAGCGAAGCTCGACGAGCACG
>NZ_CDWRCM010000002.1:55251-56266 GCF_977927585.1 Frankia sp. CcWB2
CCGAGGGTAGGCGGGAGCTGCGGGTCGGTCCGGTGCAGGTAGGACTCGACCAGGCCGTTGGCGGCGCTGCGTGCCGCACGCTTGGCGACCTGTGCCTTGCCCTTCTCCCGCAGCCAGGACTTGGCCTTCTCGAAGTCCCCGGCGTTGTCGACCAGCGCCTTCTTGACGTCGCTCATCCCAGCGCCGGTGAGCTCCCGGAGCTTCCGGATGTCAGCGACTGAAATCTCTGCCATGGTGCTCTTCTCGTCGGTGTGGGTCTGGATGCTGTCGTAGTTCTACCGGTCCCGGCCCCGCGGTGCCCTTCGGGCGTCGCGGGAGCGCCCACCCGAGCGGCCCGGGGCCCGGGTCCGACCACCGGAACCAGGCCTGACATTCGGGAGCGGTGGTCCCCGACCCGACTCGGGGAACCACCGTCCTCCTCACACGATGTCACCGCTGGTCGATCGCCATCACCGCGGGCGAATGAGACGCGGTAGCGGGTCAGACCGTGGTGCCGACCGCGGCGTCCGGTCGTGTCCCGTCCGCGGGCCCCGCCGTCGCCGGCTCCACCGCACCCGGGGCCTCGACAGGTGCCTCACCACGCAGCAGTGCCTGCTCCCACTCGGCGAGCGGCTCCTCACCCGCAGACTGCTCGGGCTTGGCATCGGCAGAGCTCGAGGCGCCCGCACGGGCCATCAGACCGTCCGCGACCGCATCGGCGACCACCCGGGTGAGCAGCGCAGCGCTGCGGATCGCGTCGTCGTTGCCGGGGATCGGGTAATCGACCTCGTCCGGGTCGCAGTTCGTGTCGAGAATCGCCACGACGGGAATGCCGAGCTTGCGGGCCTCACCGACGGCGATGTGCTCCTTCTTCGTGTCGACGACCCACACCGCGCTCGGCACCCGGCTCATGTCGCGGATACCGCCGAGGGTGCGCTCGAGCTTGACCTTCTCCCGGGTCAGCACGAGCTGTTCCTTCTTCGTGCGCACCTCGGTGCCGCCGGTCACCTCGATCTCCTCGAGCTCCTTGAGCCGC
>NZ_CDWRCM010000002.1:56577-57086 GCF_977927585.1 Frankia sp. CcWB2
ACGCTTGTAGACCGTGGAGAAGTTGGTCAGCATGCCACCGAGCCACCGCTCCTTGACGTACGGCATCCCGACCCGGGCCGCATGTTCCTCGATTGCCTCCTGGGCCTGCTTCTTCGTCCCGATGAACAGGACCGTCCCACCGTGCGCCACGGTCTCCTTGACGAAGTCGTAGGCGCGGTCGATGTAGGACAGCGTCTGCTGCAGGTCGATGATGTAAATGCCGTTACGTTCGGTGAAGATGTACCGCTTCATCTTCGGATTCCAGCGCTTGGTCTGGTGCCCGAAGTGCACACCGCTCTCCAGCAGCTGCTTCATGGTGACGACGGCCATCGGACGTCGCTCCTTCCCGCCCGGCCTGGGCCGGGACGCCTCGGTTGTGACGGCGCCATCTGACGACGGCAGCCCCTGACGCCCGATTGGTCGTGGCCGTCGCTGTGCGGCGGACCGAGGAGACCCTTCCGATGATCCGATCCGGATCATCGGAAGTGGGCGTGCGAACTGGGCCCGGT
>NZ_CDWRCM010000002.1:57193-60482 GCF_977927585.1 Frankia sp. CcWB2
GGACGGGCCCTGCGAGCGATGATACCTGCCGGGTACGAGGATCCATCGGGCGACCACATCGGATCGGATCAACGGACCGGCCGGCGATGTCCACAGAGCGCGGGCACCGACAGCATGCGGCGGGAGTTATCCACAGATCACACGGCCGGTCTACCCAACGGCATCAAAACGCCGCACCGTGGACGAGGCCGGTCCGCTCCCCCCTCGGATCGGCACAGCGGCGGCCGGACGAGCGGACCTGGACCGGGTCCGGCCGCCGCGCCTCCCCCGGACCCGGAGGTGTCACCGTCATGCCCCCTTTGCCACGCTTCGACCCGCTCTGGCTCGTCATCCCGGCGGTCGCCATCCTGATCGCCCTGGGACGGCCCACTACGATGCCGATCAAGCCGCACGCCGACGGGCCACGCCTCGTCCTGGCCGCACGTGATCCGCAACGGAGCACCACCGCCTTGTCCGAGCCCTTGTCCGAGCCCGGGCGGTCCGCCCCGTCCGGTGCGACCGACTCCGCCGGTGGGCTCGGCCCCGGTGACGGGTTCGGTACCGCGCCCCGCCACGACGTCATCGAGCAGGCCCTGGGGGTCAGCCAGGTTCGGGCCGTGGTGAGGACCCCGGTCCCACCTCCTCTCAGGCTCACCCCCGGCACGTCGGCGGAACCCTCGACGACACCTGCTCCGTCCACAGCGCGGTCGACGCCGGCGGCGCATCCGGCCCCCTCGCCTCGCGCCCCCTCGCCGAAGGCAACCTCGTCATCTCGACGACCGGCGACTCCCACCGTCCGGCCTCCCTCCGCCCCACGATCTCCCCGGCCGGCGGACCGCCGAGCCGGGGAACGAACGCGGCCGGCCGTGACCCCGCCGGCCGCCGGCCCGCCGGGCGGCGGAGAAGGGGACGAGCACCCGGACCCGCCACCCGGCGACGTCAGACCGGAGAACTCCGCGGCACCGCCGGCCCACGGCGGCAGGGTCCGGGCTCTGCGATGGCCGTTGTCGGGGGCCGTCACGGTGAGCCGCGGTTTCGAACGCCCGCTTTCGCCCTACGG
This sequence comes from Frankia sp. CcWB2, assembly GCF_977927585.1. Lineage (NCBI taxonomy): Bacteria > Bacillati > Actinomycetota > Actinomycetes > Frankiales > Frankiaceae > Frankia > Frankia sp. CcWB2. Next base: position 58,233 of record NZ_CDWRCM010000002.1, read on the forward strand.
ACCGGGTCATCGCGGAATCGACCTCAAAGCCTCTCCGGCCGCCCCGGTTCTCGCCGCAGCCGACGGGGTGGTGAGTTTCGCCGGGTCCGTGGCGAACCGCGGCATCGTCACCGTCACGCATGGCGACCTCCGCACGACCTACGAACCACTGACGCCGGCGATCAGCCCCGGAACCGCGGTCCGAGCCGGGGACCTGCTCGGCTGGATGAGCGATGGCCATCCAGGCTGTCCGGTGGCCGCATGCCTGCACTGGGGGCTTCTGCGCCGGACGGACTACCTCAATCCTCTGCTGTTCTTCCGCAGAACTCCGCCCCGCCTCCTGCCCCTCCTCCCCCTAGCAGATCGCTCCCCTGGGTCCCCGGCCTTCTCTCAAGCCCGGGGATGAGCCTGCTCAAAGGCCGCGCGCAACCGTTCCGGCGTCACGTGGGTATAGATCTGCGTGGTCGCGAGACTTGCATGGCCGAGAAACTCCTGGACGGAGCGCAAATCGGCCCCGCCTTCCAGCATGTGCGTCGCCGCCGAATGTCGCAGACCATGCGGAGTCAGACCGGCCGGAGCAACACCGGCCGCCACCCTCGTCGTCAGAATCCGCCGTACCGTGCGCGGGTCGAGGCGACCTCCGCGCAGGCCGAGGAGCAGCGCACGCCCGCTACGGGCGGTCATCAGCCGCGGCCGTCCCGTTGATCGCCAGGACCGCAGGGAGGCCACCGCCGGCACACTGAACGGCACGCTGCGCTCTTTGCCACCCTTACCGAGGACCCGCAGCAACCGCCGGTCGTCATCAATGTGCCCCAGGTCAAGACCGCACAGCTCGGACACCCGGATTCCGCTGCCGTACAGGAGCTCGAGAACGAGTGCGTCCCGCAGCTCCACCGCCCGCCGTACGGCCCGCTCGGAGTCTGCCGTCGAGTCCGGCAGCCCGGACGGCTGCGACGTGCCCGGAGGCGACACATCAGGCGAAGGGTTCTCAAGGAGCTGACGCGCGGCCGCGGCGGTGAGCACCTCAGGCACCCTTCTGACCGTACGGTTACCTACGAGCCGTGCGGCGACGTCGGTGTCGAGGAAGCCACGGCGCGCCGCATAGGAGGAGAAGACCCGGGCCATCGAGGCGCGCCGGGCCAGGCTTGCCGGCGCCGCCCCGGCGGCGCGCATCGAGGCGAGCCAGCTCCGCAGAAGCGCCAGATCGAGGTCGGCGAGGACCGAACAGCCCATCCGCTCCGCGTGAGCGCGCAGGTTAGCGAGGTCGGCGGTGTAGGCACGCACGGTCTCAGGAGATCGGTCCAGCTCCGCGGTGAGATGGCGGAGAAAACCCGCGACCGCCGTCTCCCAGCCGGACTCGGGTGTCTCGACTATCTCGCCTGGCCGGGCGTCTATCTCGCCTGGCCGGGCGTCTGATCCACGCGTCGATCGGGGGTGCTGCCGCGGCGGAAGCCGACCGTCGGCGGGCTCCTCGGTGCTCTCGCCTCGCAGGGCCATGCGACGACCGTGGCGGCATCGGCGGTTCTCGTCAAGACGCCGCGGCGTCCGCGACATTGCACCCGAGGACATTGCACCCAAGCTGCCTCAGGTCTCCCCATCGGGGTTTTCGCCGTCGAGTCCCGGATCCGCGGTACTGCGCGTCGGGGAACGATCGGCCCCGCCGTGGGCGGCACCCGGTCGGGTACCGGACCGCCTGCCGGACGTGGCGGGATGGGACGGGTTCGGCGGCGCTCGGCCCAGATTCGTGAGGCGGTAACCGCCCGCCACGTTCTCGACCAGCCCCTCCACCGCGAGTGGGCCCAGCATCGCCAGCACCGCCTCGGGGCGCAGGCCGGTGCGGCGCGCCAGCACAGCCACCCCGACGGCAGCGCGGGCCGGCATCGCGTCGAGAAGCTCGCGCACCGCCTCGGACAACCCGTCCCGCGGGCCATCCCCGCTCGCCGGCCGCTGTGCGAACGATCCGATACTCGCGATTTCCTCCCTGATGTCCTCGGCTCCGGTGACCAGGACCGTCTGTTCACGGAAGTCCCGGAGCAGCCGGTGACAGCCTGCGCTCATGGCGCTGGTTACCGGTCCCGGAACGACCATGACGGGACGACCGAGCCTACGGGTGTGGGCGACCGTGTTCAGCGCGCCGCTACGGTGGCCCGCCTCGACCAGGACCGTCCCCCGGGACAGAGCCGCGATGATGCGATTACGGGTGAGGAATCGGCGTCGGTACGGAGGCGTGCCCGGCGACACCTCGCTGACTACCGCCCCGGTACGGGCGAT
>NZ_CDWRCM010000002.1:60981-61521 GCF_977927585.1 Frankia sp. CcWB2
CTCCTCCAGCAGTTCCACATGGGCAGTCGGGTAGGGAACGTCGACACCCCCCGGCGAGCACCGCCACCGTCGATCCGGCTGCGGCCAACGCCCCCCGGTGTGCTGCTGCGTCAATGCCGAACGCGGCTCCCGACACCACGGCCCATCCCTGTTCCGCCATCGCAAACGCGATCTCTCCGGCGAGGTGCAGCCCGTAGCTGGTCGCGGTCCGGCAGCCCACGACAGTGACCGCCCGGGGTGGGAGCTCGCTCAGGTTGACCGGACCACGGACCCACAAAGCCAGTGGAGTGCCGATCATCGAACCGTCTCCCTCGTCCCGAAAACGGTCCAGGGCATCCAGTTCGAGGGGCCACTCGGCGTCCTGGGGACAGACCAGCCGGGCGCCGGCGCGCCATGCCGCGTCCAGGTCCCGAACCGGATCGACACTCGGGTGCGCCGCCCGGAGCGCATTCCACACCTCGGACGCACCCCGGCGCCTGACCTCGACGGCCACGCAACGATGTTCCGGGCCGAAGACGCGGACTAGGGCCTGTTTGGGAA
>NZ_CDWRCM010000003.1:0-13701 GCF_977927585.1 Frankia sp. CcWB2
CGCGTGGCTCACGCCTGCCGACGAGCCGGCCAGCTGAAGCACGTCTCGGCAGAGAAGGTCGAACCAGCGGCGACGGGCGAAACTCACCACTCACACTCCCCGTCCCCCGCCTCGACGGCAGGAGTATCTACTCTCCGCAGAGCTTTCACATCGGGCCATCCCACAGCGTTGTACGCTGTCAGGCGCAGAAGAGCCAGCGCGGCGGAACCATCGAGGGCAGAGTCCAGGTATGTCAGCCACCGACGCTCCCCCGCCATCGCCACCCAGCCCCGATTCACCAGCCTCTGGTCGAAACCCGGGGCCACGATGGTCCGGGCCCGGTGACTTCGGCCAGCCAGCCGCCTTCGACACCAAGGTCGGTGTCGCCGCGCCGCTACTCGCTGGGTTCTCCCTGACCCTCCTCGGCGTCATCGCGCAGGCACCCACATCGCTTCGGTGGCCAGGCGCGGCGATGCTGGCCATGGTAGTAGCTTGTGTGGCCTTCGTCGCGTGCGTGCAGTTCGGCTTCCACGGACGCGCCGTGCTCTACAGCAAGCAGGACGTGGAAGCCTGGGGCCGCATCTCGGATCTCGATCCCGACGTCGACGAGCATGCACGCGCTCAGGTCCAACGGGCCGACATGGAAACCTGGCCACGATGGTACCGGCGTTGCCAGCGCACCTACAACGCCGGCATTGTTTTGCTCGCCGTAGGCGTTGCCATTATCATGACACCGCCAGCTTCCTATTCCGCAGGCACGCCGCTGTCCGGTGCAGAGACGGGATGGCGGTGGGCCGGGTTCGGAGTGGCAATATTGGCCGCACTCGCCGAACTGACTGTCATCCTGCGGGACGAACACGCTAACCGGGCGCTACGGAACCGTACATCGGCCACGTGAGGTGAGAATTAATGTCCACAAGAGGCATGCCGAGTCTGCCAGCACAATGCAAGCACAGCATTCCAGCAAACAAGTGCCCAATCTGCAATGTTTCCGGCAGCGACGACCGTAGGAATGCCGAGGGCCGACCCGGCGAGTCGGAGGAGAACCCGCCTCCAGGTGAACGGGGCCAGTAGAAGCACTCCGGGTCCGAACACAACATCCGCAGCAGGCAGGCGCGGGACCCCACGACAGGACCGGTTGCCGGCAGTCTTCGTGGCACTCCCCTTCAGGGGTGACCTACAGGTTCAGGTTCGCATTGGTGCTGGCTGGGTGCACAAAACCCCCTCCGACCGGCGGACCAGCCCAAACCCGACACGCACTCCCAGGGAATTACGTGATCGGAGTGAGGAATTACGTGACCGTCAGCCCCTCACGGCTGGGAAATTTCGTGATCGTCCACATCAAGAAAATGACGCAGCTCCCACCGGTTATTTTGCGACGATCCAGCCGTCGCGTCACCCTGTAGAAGCGAGTAACGCAGACCGATGCCCACCGGAGACATCGGCAAGCGATGAGGGGAGATCGCTCGATGTCGGCACAGATACTCACGCTGGATGGCGAACGGCAGACGCTCTCGGACGAGACGGTCGAGGAGATCCGCACGATCTTCCGCGGGCAGGTTCTGACGTCGGACGACCTGGGGTATAACGACATCCGAGTCGTCCAGAACGCCATGCTCGACCGCAGACCTGGTCTGATCATCCGATGCACCGGGACCGCCGACGTCGTCGACGCCGTCAGCCTCGCCCACAGGCGGGACCTGCTCGTCGCTGTCCGCGGCGGCGGCCACAGCATCGCCGGGACCTGCACGGCCGACGACAGTTTGATGATCGATCTGTCGATGATGCGGGGTGTCTGGGTCGACCCGGATCAGCGACGTGTGCGAGTGGCGGGTGGTGCGACCTGGGGCGACGTCGACCGTGAGACGCAGCTGTATGGACTCGCGGTACCTGGCGGGGTCGTGTCGACCACGGGCGTCGCGGGTCTGACACTCGGTGGCGGAATCGGCTGGCTCCACCGCAAATACGGTCTGGCCTGTGATGCGCTGCGCGCCGCCGAGGTCGTGACAGCCAGCGGCAAGATCATACGGTGCGACGGGACCGAACATGAGGACCTGTTCTGGGCGTTGCGTGGCGGGGGCGGCAACTTCGGTGTGGTGGTGTCCTTCGAGTTCGAGGCCTATCCGTTGGGCCCGATGGTCTGGAACGGCATAATCGTCCACCCGATCGACGCCGTTACCGAGGTGCTTCCCCGCTGGCAGGACTGGACGTCCACCGTCCCTGACGAGGTCACCAGCCGTGCCCTCCTGTGGTCGCTGCCGGATGCACCGACGCTCCCGCCCGCCGTGCACAACCGCGACGTGCTCATCACGGCCGCCCTGTATGCCGGCGCCCCGGACGAGGGTCAGCGAGCGTGCCGGGCGCTTTCCGAGTTTGGCACGCCGCTTGCCGACATGAGCCAGGCCCTGTCGTACCGGACAGCGCAATCCTCCCTCGATCCCTTCTTCCCTAAGGGCGGACTCCAGAGCTACTGGAAGTCCGTCTACCTGGACAGACTCGATGAGGACGCGACCACGTTCGTGGCGCGCATCAGCCACGACCGCCCGCACCCGACGACGATGGTGCACCTGCCTCTCCTGGGAGGCGCCATGTCACGTGTAGGGACAACCGAAACCGCGTTCGGTGACCGCATCGCTCGGTACCTGCTGAGCATCGACGGAAACTGGCTGGACCCCGCCGAAGACGACGCAAACATCCGCTGGGTGCGCAATGCCTACAGCGAGGCCGTCAAGCTTCGGTCCGCATCGGGCACTTACCTCAACTTCGGCGGCGACGCGGATCTCGACGACGCCGACCGGGCACGGGCCTGGGGGCGCAACGTCGAGCGGCTGCGGCGAGTGAAGCGCACCTATGACCCGGAGAACCGATTCCGGCTCAACCCCAACATCCCCCCCGCCGAAAGCTGAGCCGGCGCTGGGGCTGATGACCGTCCCGTTTGTGATCTACTGGGTAGGTAGAGACAGAGCCGGTGTCCGGCGGCGAGCATGTCGATCAGTTCGCGGAGTAGGTGAGGCATCGGGGTGGCGGTCCAGGCCTGCCAGACCTGCTGCAGGAGGCGGAACGGGATCAGGCAGGTGAGGATCCGGCGAAGGCTGGCCGGCCAGGACGGTAGTCGCTTCAGCCACCGGCGATCTCGCAGGTTCCCGTCTTCCCTTCCGAAGGGCAGCAGATGCGGCAGTCGTTCCCACCCATCGACCCGTATGCGCACGGCCTCCTCGAGGTCGGCGAGGGCAACCAGATCTACTGGGAGACCAGCGGCAACCCAGCCGGGAAGCCGGCATTGTGGGTGCACGGTGGCCCCGGCAGCGGCGGGCGCCGCGGCAGCCGCCGAATGTTCGACCCCGAGGTCTACCGGATCGTCCTGTTCGACCAGCGCGGCTGCGGTGAAAGCCGGCCGCACGCCTCCGACCCGACCGTCAGCCTGGAGCACAACACCACCGAGCACCTCATCGCCGACATGGAACGGCTACGCGAGCACCTGGGCATCGACCGGTGGCTCCTCTACGGCGGCTCGTGGGGCTCGACACTGATCCTCACCTATGCCGAGCGCCACCCCGAACGAGTCTCCGAGATCATCATCGTCGGAGTCACCATGACCCGGCCCGAAGAGATCGACTGGCTCTACCGCGGCGTCGGCCGCCTGCTACCAGCCCCCTGGGAGGCATTCCGCGACGGGCTGCCGGCAGACGACCGGGATGGCAATCTTGTAGCCGCCTACAACCGGCTGCTCACCAGCCCGGACGAGGCAGTCCGGGTCAAGGCAGCGCGGGCCTGGTGCGCTTGGGAAGACGCCGTCATCGCCCACGAAACGCTCGGCACGCCGGGCCAGTACAGTGCCAAAGCCGACGACGCGATGATGGCCTTCGTCCGGATCTGCGTGCACTACTTCGCGCATGACGCCTGGCTTGAGGACGGCCAACTGCTGCGCGACATACACCGGCTCGCCGGGATCCCAGGGGTGCTGATTCACGGCCGACTCGACCTGAGCGGCCCGCTCAAGACCGCCTGGGAGCTCGCCAAGGCATGGCCGGGCGCGGAGCTGAAGGTAATCGACGACTCAGGCCATACCGGCAGTTCCGCAATGCAAGATGCGATCTTGGAGGCGGCTGAGCGGTTCGGCAAGAACGCGCGGGGTCCTAACGGGTAAGGTGCCGTCCACCCGTCACCGACAGCACCTCGCCGTTGATGTGACTGTTGGCGGCCGACCCGAGGTAGGCGACGGCGGAGGCGACGTCCTCGGGCGTGCAGATGCCGCCGGTCGGCGTCTTCGCTGCCTCAGCATCCACGGCCTTCTGGCCGAGCCACGGTGCACTCAGCGCCCGATCGGTCAGGGTGAAGCCGGGCCGTACGACGTTCGTGAGGATGCCGTACCGCGCCTCTCGCGCCGCGAGCACCCGGGCCGCGGTCTCGAGCGATCCCTTCGCCGCGGGGTAGGAGACCGCCGCAGGCAGCGGCTGCTCGACGAGGTCCGAGGACACCAGCACCAGCCGGCCCCACCCGGCGTTCCTCATGCCGGGCAGCACGGCGCCGACCGCTGCCATCGTCCCGGTGACGTTTGCGGTGAGGCTGTCGGTGAGGCTCTCCCACGTCTCGGTCGGCCCCGTCGGCCATGCGACCGCGTTCGCGACCAGGACCGTGATCTCCCCGAGCGTGGTCCGCACCTCACCCACCGCGGCCTCGACCGAGCCGTGGTCCCGCTGGTCCAGCCGCACCGCCACCCCCTTCCCGCCCGTACGGACGATCGCGTCGACGAGGCGCCGGGCACCCTCTTCGTTGTGGTGCCAGCCCACGCCGACGTAGGCACCCTCATGCGCGAACAACCTGGCGACCGCGGCGCCGATCGCACCTGACGCCCCCGTGACCAACACGATCCGACCCTCGAACCCAAGATCCATAATCATCCTCCCAAACGATTAGCCGAACACCTATTAGCCAGCTATATGTTAGCCGACTATGTAAATATACGATAGCCAGCGTGGACGCAGGCGAAGCCATGCGCCTCAACCGGGCGCTGACCAAGATGGGCAAGCTCTACCGCGCCGCGAGGGCGCGCCGATTCGCCGCGCTCGGGCTCCACCCCGGCCAGGACGTGCTGCTGTGGCACCTGGCCCAAGATCGCGGCGGGATGACGATTTCGGAGCTGGCGGCCCGGCTCGGCGTCGAGCCGCCGACCGCGACCCGCAGCCTTGCGCGACTCGAGAAGACCGGGTACTTCCGGCGCGAGCCGGTCGCCACCGACCGCCGCCAGGTGCGCATCGTGGTGACGGATGCGGGCCAGGCGCTGGTACCCGCCATTGAGCAGGCCTGGTCAGAACTCGCCGAGGAGGCCATGGGAGAAGTGAGCGCGCCCGACCGCGAGATCACGATCGACGCGCTCGAGCAGGCCATCGCCAGCCTGCGCGGCGTGATGGGAGACGACGCCCTGGTCGAGGAGTGAGACCGCGCCGATGGCGTGATGGCCGAACATCCGCGGTCCCCCGGTCCATCACGCCTGAAGATCAAGCCAATCGCGGGACCGACGCGGATCTCGACAAGAGCTCAAGGCTCAGCTGGCGCGGCTCCACGACCACCCCCGCCTGTCCGGTCTCACCACTTCAGAGTTCGATCATTATAGCGGTGTCGACGCAGCTCACAGCATATATTTTCTTGGTCGCGTGACGCCTCTGCCGTCATGGTCATGACGCATTGGACGGCTGCCACGAGGCGACTCTCATCGACCGGGTTCGCTCGCCTCCGCGAGAATCCTGGTGATCTCCTCGACAGAATCGCACGCCCCCGCCGCGACGCTGATCACCAGGTCGTAGGCGCCCTCGTTGGTCAGCGTCAGACGGCGGCCGTTAAGACCATAGAAGACGATGAGCGCGGCGAGAGCGAGGCGTTTGTTCCCGTCGACGAGCGCATGGTTACGGGCGAGAGAGTGCAGCAGCGCAGCGGCCTTGCCGTCGAGGGTGGGATACGCGTCGTGACCGAAGACGGTCGCCCGCGGTCGGGCCAGCGCGGATTCGAGCAGGCCATGATCTCGGACCTGGGGCTCGGCTCCGAGCGTCCGTTCGGCGACGTGAAGCAGTTCGGGCAGCGTCAGATAGATCATTCGCCGAGCCGGCGGAGCGCCTCGGCGTACCGCGGAAGCTCCTCGTCCAACACCCGGTCCAGCAGCTCCGCACGGTTGTGCGCCTCGATGTACTCCCGGATCGCCTGCCGGGCGACCTCCTGCATCGACCGCTGCTCCAGCTCGGAGCGGCGCCGCAACGCCTCCGTCTCGGCGTCCGTCAAGCGCAAGGTCATAGCCACGCCCGGAATGGTATCATCAGCGATACCGCCACCGTCGCAATCGTCAAGCGCCGTCCGACAGCCAGCAACATCACCCCCGCAGCAGGTACAGACAGACGCGCGTCAGACGCGCGTCAGTAGTGTCACTGGTAGCCGGTCACCCGCCGTTCACGCAGTAGCATGGTGGGCGATACTAGGCGGTGTGACGAGCGACGGACAGACCGGGCCGGCAGCCGGCGGTGATGCGCCGCCCCGGCAGCCGTTCGCGCACCTGAGCGCCCCCAACGCGGACGTCTACCGGGAGGTGCTGACGACGTTCGCGCGGGCGCGGGACCGGTTCATCGTCCACATGCGCCCCGAGGACGTGCTCGCGGACCTGGGGCGGCCAGGGCAGACCGAGTCGATCATCGCCGCGCTGGACAAGCTCGTTGAGTGGGGCAACCTGCGGGCCGACCCGGACACCGGCCGGGTGACCACGGTGGCGGACTTCCACCGGGCGCGCTACCTGTACCAGCTGACCCCGGCCGGGCAGGCGGCCGAGGAGGCGATCGCCGTCTACGAGGTGGCGATCGGCCGCCGGGGCGCCCTGCAGTCGGTGGCGCTGGAGGACATCGCCGCCCAGCTGCGCGCCCTGGTGGAGATGACGGCCGGCGACGCCGCCGATCTCGACCCGGCGAAGGTACACCTGCTGCTGCTGGGGCTGGCGGAGCGGTTCACCGGACTGGCCGACAACGCTCAGGCGTTCATGACGTCCCTCCGCCGAGTGATCGACTTCTCGGACGGTGGCGTGGACGCGTTCCTCGCCTACAAGCAACGGCTCATCGACTACATCAACCGGTTCATCGCCGAGCTGGCGAACCGGGGCGCGGAGATCGCCACCCTGCTGGGTCAGGTCGAGGGGGCCGGCGTCGAACGCCTGCTGCTGCTCGCGGCCCGTCGGGAGGCGACCGACGCCGTGCCCGACGTGCCCGAGATATCCGACTCCGAGGTATCCGGGGTATCCGACCCCGGACGGACCGGAGCCGGGCGAACCGACGCCGAGCGGATTCGGACCGCCTACGACGCCGCGGTCGCCGCGGCCCTGGACGGCTGGCGCAACCGCTGGCGCGGCCTGCACGACTGGTTCGTGTCGGCGGATTCACGCCGTCCCTCCCAGGCACGGTTGTTGCGGGGCGCGGCGATCACCGCGATCACCCAGCTCATCGACACCGTCGCCGCACTCAACGAGCGCCGTACCGGCCGTTCGGACCGGTCGGCGGACTTCCGCACGCTCGCCCGCTGGTTTGCCGAGGCCCCTGACGACGCGGCGGCCCACCGGCTGTGGCGGGCCGCCTTCGGCCTGGCCTCGGCCCGGCATCTCACCGTCAGCCAGGAGACCGTCGCCGCCTGGCAGGAGGCGCCGCCGATGCGGATCAGCCCGCAGCTGCGCCGGACCGGTTCCTACGAGCGGCGCGGAACGCCGAACCGGGTCACGGACCGCGCGCAGCAGCGGCGGCCTGCTCGCCGAGCAGGCCGCGCGGGAGGCGGAGCAGGCCGCGTCCGCTCGGGCCCGGCTCGCCACCGACGGGCCGGTACTGCTGTCCCAGCTCGGCGTCCTGGACCGGCAGGCGTTCCGGCTGTTCCTCGGCCTGCTCGGGGACGCGCTCGCCGCCAGGCTGCCGGGCGATACCGAGGTGGAGACCACGTCCAGCGACGGCACGGTCCTGATCCGGCTCACCCTCGTCCCCGGCGGGGGGGTGGCGCGGATCGAGACCGAGGATGGCGTCCTGGACAGCCCGGAACACACCGTCGAGATCGTCGACCTGGCCGGTGCGGCATCGCGTCCGGCGGCCTGGAACGGCCTGAATGGCCTGAACGACAGGAATGACCGAAACCGGCAAAACGATCTGAATGGCCGGATGGACGACCTCGATCCGGTCGTACTCGCCGGTGGGCCGGACCGGCTCGAGCTGCTGGAGACCGGACGGGTGTCCGGATGACGGCGGACTCGGTCGCCGAGGAGAACCGGGCCGCGCGGCGCAGGGCCTTGCGCGCGCTGCTGGCCGGGCCGCTACGCACCGCCGGCGCGGACGACGAGGTCCTGCGGCTGGTCCGCCGGCACGCCTCCGAGCTGCGCGAGTGGCTCGCCGCCGAAACCGGCTGGCGGCTGGTCGTCGACGCCGAGTCGGCGCGGCTGTTCAAGACGGCGGCGACCATCCAGGACGACACGCACCCGGCGCGGGAGGGGAAGGGTCGAGCGCCGTTCGGGCGGCGCCGCTACGTCCTGCTGTGCCTCGCGCTGTCGGTGCTGGAGGCGGCGGACACCCAGATCACCCTTGGCCGGTTGGCCGAAGGGGTGCTGGTCGCGGCGAGCGACCCGGAACTGGCCCGCACCGGGGTCACCTTCACCCTCAGCCGCCGGGACGAACGTTCCGACCTCGTGGCGGTGGTCCGGTTGCTGCTCGCGCTCGGCGTGCTGGATCGGGTCGCCGGCGAGGAGGACGCCTATCTGCGCGACAGCGGCGACGCGTTGTACGACGTACGCCGCAGGGTGCTCGCGTCGCTGCTGACCGGTACCCGCGGCCCGTCGACCATCGACGCCGACGACATCGGGGCGCGGCTCGCCGAGCTGACCCACGAGCCCGTCCCCGACACCGACGAGCTGCGCAACCGGTCGCTTCGCCACCGGTTGACCCGCCGGCTGCTCGATGATCCCGTCGTCTATTACGACGAGCTCGCCGAGGACGAGCGCGCCTACCTGATCAGCCAGCGCCGGGCGATCACCAGACGGATCGAGGACGCCACCGGTCTGATCGCCGAGATGCGCACGGAAGGGATCGCGATGGTCGACCCCGACGACGAGCTCACCGACGTACGGATGCCGGAACAGCGCACCGACGGCCACGTGACCCTGCTGGTCGCCGAGTATCTCGCCGCCCAGCCAGATTCCGCGGGGCCGGTGCCGGTCGGCCGGCTGCGTGGCTACGTTCGGAAGATGGCGGCCGAGCATTCCACCTACTGGCGGCGGGGCGTCACCGAACCGGGTGCCGACGCCGAGCTGCTCGCCATGGCGCTGGACAAGCTGCGCGCTGCGGCTGGTCACGGACGTGCCGGGCCAGGCCGGCGAACCACCGGCGGTGCTCGCCCGGCCCGCGATCACGCGCTACGCCGTCGAGGCGCCGACGATCCACGACAGCCGGGCGGGCGGCGCCGGTCCGGTCAGAAGCGGTCCGGTCAGAAGGAAGAAGACGAGCCGCCGATGAGCACCTCGCCCCGTGTGCCCGCGGCACCGACCCGCGCGTCCACGACATCGGCACCGGCATCGGCCACGACACCGTCCCCGGCCTCGACCGCGATTCCCGTTCCGGCCCGAGAGGACCGCTGGCAGCCGCTGCGCGCCGGCCTCGTCGACCTCTTCTACTACGACGTGGAAGAATTCCACTTCCACGACAGGCGGCTGCTGCTGCGCGGCAACAACGGTACCGGCAAGTCGAAGGTCCTGGCGCTGACGCTCCCGTTCCTGCTGGACGGCGAGCTGGCCGCGCACCGGGTCGAACCGGACGGTGACCGCAACAAGCGGATGGAATGGAACCTGCTGCTGGGCGGCCGGCACCCGCATCCCGAGCGGCTCGGCTACACCTGGCTGGAGTTCGGCCGGCTGGGCGGTGACGGCGTCCCCGAGTACCGCACGATCGGGGCCGGTCTGAAGGCGGTCAGCGGGCGCGGCATCGTCCGGCACTGGTTCTTCGTGACCCGCCAGCGGACCGGTCCGCAACTGTCCCTGGTCGGCCCGACCCGGGTGCCGCTGACCAGGGACAAACTGAAAGACGCCGTCGACGGCCACGGCGCGGTGTATGACACCGCGTCGGACTACCGCCGTGCCGTGGACGAAGCGCTGTTCGGTCTCAGCGGGCACCGGTACGAGGCCCTGGTCAACCTCCTGATCCAGCTACGCCAGCCGCAGCTGTCCAAGAAGCCCGACGAGAAGCTGCTCTCCCGGGCACTCACCGAGGCGTTGCCGCCGCTGGACCCCGCGCTCGTGGTCACCGTGGCCGAGGCGTTCCGGGGCCTGGACGAGGAACGGGAGACGCTGCGCGCCCTCGCCGAGGCGGAAACGGCGGCGCAGGCGTTCCTGACCCACTACCGCCGGTACGCCCGGGTGGCCGCGAAACGGTACGCCGCCCCGCCGCGACAGGCGCACAGCCGCTACGAGCAGCACGGGCGGGATCTCGCCGAGGCCGACGCCGCGCATCAGGCGGCGGTCGAGGCCCTGACGGCCGCGCAGCAGGCGCTCACCGAGGTGGAGGAGGCGAAGGCCACACTGACCGCCCGGCGGGACGCGCTGCGGGACAGCCCGGAGATGCGCGACGCGGCGGCGCTGCGGGGCGCCGAGGAGGATGCCGGGCGGCTCGCCCGGTTCGCCGCCCAGCGGGACCGGGACAGCCGGGCCGCGGCCGAGGCCGCCGGCGACCGGAAGCGCCGGCTCACGGGGGCGGAACGCACGGTCCAGGCCGACGCGGCGGGCTTCGACGCCGCGGTCCGGGCCGCCGGGCTGGCGGCCGAGGCCGCCCTGGTCACCGGCCGGCACGCCGCGGTGCTCACCGAGCTGGACGGCGGGGAACCGCCGTACCGCGACGCCCGGCGATCCGCCGAGGCCCTGGTCGGGCAGCAGGGCGCCGCCGTGAACCGCCTCGACGGGTTGCTGCGCGCGGCCCGGGACGACCTGGACCGGATCACTGCCGAGCAGCAGGCCGCCGCCGAGCGGATCGCGGCGGCCGAGGACCTGACCGCCCAGCGCGGGGCGGGCCTCGTCTCGGCCTGCACGGCCTACCTGGCCGGCTGCGCTTACCTGCGGCCGGCCGACCCGGACGCCGCGCTGGCGGCCCTGGCCGGCTGGGTGGACACGCTCGACGGGCCCAACCCGGTCACCACCGCGGTGGACGAGGCGGCGCGGCTGGCCACCGCCGGTCTCGGCCGCCGGCAGGCCGTCCTCGACGGCGAGCAGACGGCCGCCCGGCGGGAACTCGAACGGCTCGCCGAGGAGATCGAGCGGCTGGCGGCCGGTGGCCACGACTCGCCGCCGGCCCCGCACACCCGCGACGAGCACGGGCGGGACGGCCGGGACGGCGCCCCGCTGTGGAAGGTCGTCGACTTCGTCGACGGCGTGCCCGACGAGCACCGGGCCGGAATCGAGGCGGCGCTGGAGGCCGCCGGGATCCTCGACGCCTGGGTCGGCCCGGACGGGCGGCTGCACGACCCCGTCAGCGACGACGTTCTGGTCACGCCCGGGCGGCCGGCGCCGGGGGGTGGGCTGGCTGCGGTGCTCACGCCGGCGATCGACCGCGACGACGCGCGCGCGGGCCGGCTGAGCGACACCGCGGTCGCCGCCGTCCTCGCGACGATCGGCCTGCGCGGTGGGCCCGGCCCGGCCGGCGACTCCTTGGCCCACGAGACGGCGGCCCACGGGCCGGCGGCCAGCGGGACCTCGGGCATCGGGACCTGGGTCACCGTGGACGGCCGGTTCGGTAACGGGGTCCTGACCGGCGGGTGGCGCAAGGAAACCGCCGGCTACATCGGTGAGGGCGCCCGCGAGGCGGCCAGGCGGGCCCGGCTCGACCACCTGCGCGCCGAGGCGGCCCGGATCGAGCTACGGCTCGACGAACTGGCCGCGGCCGCCGCGGAGCTGGCCGGCCGACAGCTCTCGCTGGCCGCCGAGCACGGGGCCCGGCCCTCCGACGGCGACCTGCGCGAGGCGCACGCGCAGCTGGCCACGGAGCACAAGGCCAAGCGGCGGATCGACGCCCAGCACCAGGAGGCGGCAGCTGTCGCGGCCCGCCGGCAGCAGGCCGCGGGTGAGGCACGGGCTGCGGCCGAGGAGTTCGCCGGCGACGTGCGCCTGCCCGCGGAGCCGGCCGCGCTGGCCGGCGTCCGGGACGCCCTGGGTGACTATCGGGCGGAGCTGGCCGCGCTGTGGCCGGCGGCGGAGTCGCTGGACCGGTCCCGCCGCGCGGCGACCGAGGCGGAACACGAACTCACCCTCACGCTGGAACGCCAGGAACAGGCGGCCGAGGCGGTCGCCGAGGCGCAGACGCAGGCCGACGCGGCCGCCGAGCGTCACCGGGTCCTGGTCGAGACGGCCGGCGCCGCCGTCGACGAACTGTTCCGCAAACTGGCCGCCGTCGACACCGCACTCGACCGGTGCGGGCAGCGGGAGAAGCAGGCGCGGGCCGCCGAACGGGATGCGCTCGACGCCCGGGGCCGGGCTCACGGCCGGCGTGAGACGTTGCGGGAGGCGATCACCACCGCCGCGGCCGAACGCGAGGCGGCTGTCGCGAAGCTCCGGGCGTTCGCGGCCACCGGCCTGCTCGCGGTCGCCGTCCCGGGCCTGGAGATCCCGGACCCGGCTGCCGGCTGGGCGCCGTACCCTGCGATCACGCTCGCCCGGGCGGTCAACGCCGCCCTCGACGACGTCGACGACACCGACCGCCGGTGGGAGCTGGCGCAGCAGCGGGTGTCGGCCGAGCACAAGGTTCTCACCGACGCGCTGTCCCGGCACGGCCACTCGGTCGGGATGATCGTCTCCGACGGCGTGATCGTGGTCGACGTCCTGTTCCAGGGCCGCAAGCAGGACATCCCGGCCCTGGTCGCCGCGCTGGAGGCGGAGACCGGACAGCGGGCGATGCTGCTGTCCGCGAAGGAACGCGAGATCCTGGAGAACCACCTCGTGAACGAGGTGGCCGGCGCCCTGCAGGAACTGATCAGCGACGCCGAGAGCCAGGTCCGCCGGATCAACACGGACCTCGCGCAACGGCCCACGTCGACCGGCATGCGGCTGCGGTTGCAGTGGCGGGTCGCCCGCAGCGCCCCCGAGGGGCTCAGCGCGGTGCGCGACCGGCTGCTGCGGCAGACGGCCGACGCCTGGAGCCCCGCCGAGCGGACCGCCGTCGGCGCGTTCCTCCAGGAGCAGATCAACCGGGAGCACAGCGCGGACACCACCGGCGGATGGGCCGAGCAGTTGACCCGTGCCCTGGACTACCGCGGCTGGCACGAGTTCGCTGTGCAGCGATTCCAGGACAGTCAGTGGCGGCCGGCGAGCGGTCCGGCATCCGGTGGTGAGCGGGTGCTCGCGGCGTCGGTGCCGCTGTTCGCAGCCGCCTCGTCGTTCTACGACTCCTCCGGCAACCGGCATGCACCCCGCCTGGTCGCCCTGGACGAGGCGTTCGCCGGGGTGGACGACGACTCGCGGGCCAAGTGCCTGGGCCTGCTCGCCGCGTTCAACCTCGATGTGGTGATGACCAGCGAGCGCGAGTGGGGCTGCTACCCGCAGGTCCCCGGCCTGGCGATCGCGCAGCTGTCCCGCCGGGACGGCATCGACGCCGTGCTCGTCACGCCGTGGCGGTGGGACGGGCACGAGCGCACCCGCGTCGACCGGCCGGTGCCCTACCAGCCCCAGCTACTCGACCAGCCCCAGCC
>NZ_CDWRCM010000003.1:14142-22448 GCF_977927585.1 Frankia sp. CcWB2
CCATCCGGCGCAGGGCGGCGACACCGAGCCCCTGCCGTTCGAGTGAGCGCGTCGTCGACCGGGGCCGCCCGCGATACGGGAGCCGCCCGCGATGTGGAACGGCTGCGCCGTCTGCTGGGCGGTGAGCACACGGCGTGGCTGCTCGACCGGGTGCGGCGCAGGATCGAGCTGGGCCGGCCGCTCACCGGGACAGTCACCCTCGGCCGGGCCAGCGCGGACCAGCGGCGGGGGGTCGAGCGGCTGCTGGGCCGCCGGGCCGGCGCCGGCGCCTCGCTGTCCGTGTCGTTGGACGAGGTCGACGCGGTGCTGCGGTCCAGCGGCGCCGCGCCGGGCGGACTCGCCGCCGCCGTCCGCCAGCTCACCGGGGATGTCACGGAGCGGGCGGAGCTGGCCGCGGCGCAGTCACGGGCCTGGGCGCAGGCGCACCAGCCCCTGGACGACCTCCTCGCCCGGCGCCCCGAACTCACCCCCTGGCGGTCCTGGCTGGACAGCACCGGCCTGCTGCGCCGGCTGGCTGGCACCCCGGACGCGGCGTGCCGCTGGTCGCCGACCTGGTCCGGGTGCTCGACGCGTTGCCCTCACCCGGCGTGGCGCTGGGCCGGCTGGCCGCCACCAGCACCGGCGACGCGCACGCGCTCGACGACGGCCGGCCGCTGGCGACGCTGGCCTTGGCGGCGGCCCGGGTACTGGGCGGATCCCACCCGGCGGGTGACGGCTCGGCCGCGGGCCGCCGCGCCGCGTGGGCCGCTGCCCGGGGTGCACCGTGACGAACTGTCGTCCACGGTGCTCTGCCTGGGCCTGCCGGGCGGGGCGGACAGCCCGGCCGGCCGGATCCTGGCCATCTGTCGTGAGGCGGGGGAGCCCTGCGTGCTCACTCTGCGCCAGGTCGGCCCGGGCCAGGACTGCGGCGACCTCGGGGTGGGCCTCGGAGTGGTGTACCTGTGTGAGAATCCGATCGTGCTGGCCAGCGCCGCCGACGAACTGGCGGGCCGCACCCCGCCGCTGGTGTGCGTGAACGGCCAGCCGTCGGCCGCCGTCATCGGCCTGCTCTCGGCGCTCGCCGGCCAGGGCGCGCGGTTCGCCTACCACGGCGACTTCGACTGGGGCGGCCTCCGCATCGCCAACGGGCTGCGGGAACGGATCGGCTGGCGGCCATGGCGTTTCGACGCCCGGTCCTATCAGGCGGCGCTGGCCACGGTGACCGGCGGCGAGCTGGCTGGCCGGCCGGTCGACGCGGCCTGGGACCCCGACCTGCGCCCCGCGCTGGAGCACCATGCGATCAGAGTGGACGAGGAACTCGTCCTCGCCGAGCTGATCGACGACCTCAGCGCCCCACACGACCGATAACCCTCGGTAACATTCGGTAGCACTCGGTAGATGGAGGCCAGGCGCTCAAGGGTGCGGCCGGTAGAGTCCCGGCGACACGCGCGGGCAGCAGGTCGGCAACCTCGCTCGTCCGGGCGCCCTGGCCGGCGAGAGCAGCGATGATCGTCTGGTCTTCGTCGACGACGAGCAGCGGCGCCCGGTGCGGCAGGCGCATACTGGAGGCGATGACCAAGTCAGCGGTACCCAGGCCCCGTCTGTCCACCAGCCCCTTCAAGGCCCCGGTCACCCCGCCGTGCAAGCGGTTCGCCGTAGGAGACCGGGTCACCCACGACAGGTACGGCCTCGGCCAGGTGACCGGGGTCGAAGAAGAAATCGCCGTCCTCGTCGATTTCGGTTCCCAGCAGGAACGCATTCTGAGCCCGTTCAGCAAGATGTCCCGTCTCTGACGCCGTGAGGCTTCGATTCGCGGAACCCGAAGACGGCACGTAGGCGGCGGAAGGTCCCGCGGGCAAGCCTGTCACCGCCCTGACATCCTACCCCTCGTTCCACTCCGGCAGCCCACCCCGAAAGCGAGACATCTCATCGCCACCACCTCGATCCCCCTCTTCTCCGCGTCGGAGCCGCCGCGGTCTCTGCCGCGGCAGGAGCCCCCGCCTCTGACGATCCGCCTCTTCCAGGCACCCGACTTCGGGCCGTCTGATGTCGAGATCATCGATTTCGCGGTCACGGACGTCGAGACCGTCGCCTTCCAGGCGCCCGTCGTCGAGCGCCCACCCGCGCTGGATCCCCGTCGTCATCGAGCACGGCCCCGCCGATCGTAGGCTCCGGGCGCTGTCCGGGTAGGGCGCGCAGCCACGCGCACCAGGCGTCGACCCCCTGGCCGGTACGGGCGCTGACCTCCAGCACGGCCACGCCCGGGTTGACGTCGGCGAGGTTCTTCCGGAACGCCTCGAGGTCGAAGTCGAGGTGGGGAAGCAGGTCCGTCTTGTTGACGAGCACCAGGTCGGCCGAGCGGAACATGACCGGGTACTTGAGGGGCTTCTCCTCGCCCTCGGTGACGGCGAACACCATCGCGCGCAGGTCCTCCCCGACCTCGAACTCGGCGGGGCACACCAGGTTGCCGACGTTCTCGATAACGACGAGATCGAGGTCGCGCAGGGGCAGCCGGCCCAGCGCCGAGGCGACCATGGGCGCGTCCAGGTGGCACTCCCCGCCGAACCCGTTACCGGTGTTGATCAGGGCGATCGCCGCGCCGAGCCCGTCGAGGCGGTCGGCGTCGATGCTGGTCTCGATGTCGCCCTCGATGATCCCGACCCGCAGATGCGGGCCGAGACGGCGCAGCGTCTCGACCAGCAGGGTGGTCTTACCGGCGCCGGGAGCGGACATCAGGTTCACCACCGTGACGCCGGCGGCGTCGAAGGCGGCCCGGTTCGCCAGCGCGACCCGCTCGTTCTCCCCGAGGATCCGCTCGAGGACCTCGACCCGTTCGGGCCCGGTGCCATAGCCGGAATGGTCCCCGACGGACACCCCGGCCGGTGAGTGCGGACCCGAGTGCTCGTGCGGCGCCCCTTCCGGGTGGGGATGCGCCCCTTCCGGGTGGGGATGGAAGCGACCCACCGCGCGTCACGCCTCCACGGTGCCGGGAACTACCGGGTCGGGAGCCGCCGGGTCGGAAGCCACCTCGAACGAGGTGACGAGGAACTCCTCGCCGGTGACGATGGTGACGCCGGCCGCGCCGCAGGTGCCGCAGCGCAGCACCCGGTCCGCCAGCTCGCCGCGGGTCCCGCACACCCGGCAGCACACACTGACCGGCACGCTCTCGACCTCCAGCACAGACCCGGCCAGCACAGACCCGGCCAGCACAGACCCGGCCAGCACAGACCCGGCCAGCACGGACCCGGCCAGCACCTGCCCGCCGGGGGGATCGGCGCCGTTCCCCGGCGGCCCATCGCTCTCCGGGGGCCCAGCGTTCATCAGCTTCCAGCAGTAGGCGAGGGTTTCCGGCACGATCTGGCGCAGCTGGCCCACCCGGACGTGCACCCGGGTGACCGGCCGACCGGCCGCGTGCCGGGTGACGACGTCCGCGATCGATCGGCAGACGGACAGCTCGTGCATCGCCCGGTCCTCCCCCGGCACCCTCCGGCGACCCGCCTGATCCGGTGACCCGCCCGAGCCGGCATCGCACCGGCTCACCACTTCGCCGGGCCGCGCCTCGGCGCTCGCCCCACGGGCGTCGATGAGGGCAGGCTGGGATGGCCGGTGCATACCCCACTCTCACCCGGTCGTGTGCGCTTCACCAAACCGCACTGCGCGTTGGTGACTGCGCGTTGGTGGCAGCCTCCGCGCACTGTCGATAGGCGTCCGGCGTTGGGGGACATAGCGTCTGCTCTGCCGGACGTCTCCGTGAGGCGACGGGCCACCCGACGATCACCCGGCCCAGCGGCTTCTGATCACCTCGCCGGAGGGCTCGGTCCGCTCGTGGAGGTGGGCGGTGCGGCGGACCGCGGTGCCGACCACGGCCCGTCCGACGAAGGGAGTGCTGATGTCATCCGTGCTGTGGTTCCAAGGCGGGGCGTGCAGCGGCAACACGATGTCCTTCCTGAACGCCGACGAGCCCAACGTCGTCGACCTGATCACCGACTTCGGGCTGGAACTGCTCTGGCACCCATCGTTGGGGCTGGAGAACGGCGCCCAGGCCCGGGAGCTGTTCACCGACTGCGCGCGGGGTGAGCGGCCGGTCGACATCTTCGTCTTCGAGGGTTCGGTGATCCGCGGCCCGGACGGAAGCGGCGGCTTCGACGTCTTCGCCGAGCGGCCCATGCAGGACTGGGTGCGCGAGCTGGCCGCCCAGGCTCAGGTGGTGGTGGCGATCGGGGACTGCGCCTGCTGGGGCGGGATCCCCGCGACGGCGCCGAACCCGACGGACTCCACCGGGCTGCAGTTCCACAAGCGTGAACGCGGCGGTTTCCTCGGCCCGGGCTTCCGGTCGCGCTCCGGGCTGCCCGTCGTCAACATTCCGGGCTGCCCGGCCCACCCGGACTGGATCACGCAGATCATCGTGGCGCTGGCCACTGGCCGGGCCGCCGACATCGCGCTCGACGAGCTGCACCGGCCACGGACGTTCTTCACGACATTCACCCAGACCGGCTGCACCAGGGCAGAGTACTTCGAATACAAGCAGTCGACCCTGGCTTTCGGGGACGGGACCCGCAAGGGCTGCCTGTTCTATGAGTTCGGCTGCCGCGGCCCGATGACCCACTCCCCGTGCAACCGGATCCTGTGGAACCGCCAGTCGTCGAAGACCCGCGCCGGCATGCCGTGCATCGGGTGCACGGAGCCGGAGTTCCCATTCTTCGACCTCGCCCCCGGCACGGTCTTCAGGACCCGGAAGGTCGGCGGGCTCATTCCACGGGAGGTGCCGGCGGGCAGTGGCCACCTCGGCTACCTGGCACACGCGGCAGCCGCCCGGATAGTCGCCCCGCAGTGGTCGAAGGAGGACATGTTCGTCGTCTAGCCGCCCGGCAGCCGATGACCGATGACCGCGCGTGCTCCGACCGGAGACCGCGA
The DNA here is from genome assembly GCF_977927585.1 of Frankia sp. CcWB2. Lineage (NCBI taxonomy): Bacteria > Bacillati > Actinomycetota > Actinomycetes > Frankiales > Frankiaceae > Frankia > Frankia sp. CcWB2. The sequence goes on from NZ_CDWRCM010000003.1 coordinate 19,036, forward strand.
GGAACGGACGGGGAGGAGAGAGGATTCCAATGGCCACCGTCGATCTCAACGTCAGCCCGTTGGGGCGCGTCGAGGGCGACCTCGACGTCCGGGTCACGATCGACGACGGGGTGGTCACCTCGGCGTGGACCGAGGCGGCGATGTTCCGGGGCTTTGAGATCATCCTGCGCGGCAAGGACCCGCAGGCGGGCCTGATCGTGACCCCGCGGATCTGCGGGATCTGCGGGGGCAGCCACCTGTACAAGTCGGCGTACGCGCTGGACGTCGCGTGGCGCACCGAGATGCCGCCCAACGCGACGCTGGTCCGCAACATCGCGCAGGCGTGCGAGACGTTGCAGAGCATCCCGCGCTGCTTCTACGCGCTGTTCGCCATCGACCTCACAAACCGGAAATACGCCTCCTCGCCGCTGTATGAGGAGGCGGTGCGGCGGTTCGCGCCCTACACCGGCAGCAGCTACGGCCCGGCGGTGGTGCTGTCGGCCAAGCCGGTGGAGGTCTACTCCATCTTCGGCGGGCAGTGGCCGCACTCCAGCTTCATGGTGCCCGGCGGGGTGATGTGCGCGCCGACGCTGCCGGACGTGACCCGCTCCATCGCCATCCTGGAACACTGGAAGGTCAACTGGCTGGAGAAGCAGTGGCTCGGCTGCTCGGTGGAGCGATGGCTGGCCAACCGTACCTGGCAGGACGTGCTCGCCTGGGTGGACGAGAACCCCGCCCAGCGCGACAGCGACTGCGGCTTCTTCCTCCGGTACTGCCTCGGCATCGGCCTGGACCGCTATGGCCAGGGAGTCGGCAACTACCTGGCGACCGGGACATACTTCGCCCCCGACCTCTACACCCGGCCGACCATCTCCGGCCGCAACGCGGCACTCATCGGCCGGTCCGGGGTGTACGCGGGCGGCGAGTACTCCGAGTTCGACCAGGCCCGGGTGCGGGAGGACGTCACCCACTCGTTCTACGAGGGGACCGAGGCGCGCCACCCGTTCGACGGCGAGACCCGGCCCATCGATCCGGCGCGCGGCCGGGAGCAGGGCAAGTACAGCTGGGCGAAGTCACCCCGGTACGAGGTGCCGAACCACGGGTACCTGCCGTTGGAGGCCGGGCCGCTCGCCCGCCGCGTCGCCGCCGCGGCTCCCGGCGCGGGTGCCCACCAGGACGACGACCCGTTGTTCGGGGACATCCTGGCGGCCATCGGCCCGTCGGTGATGGTCCGCCTGCTGGCCCGGATGCACGAGGCCGCCAGGTACTACCAGTGGACGCGGGCCTGGCTCGACCAGCTGGACCTGCACGAGCCGTTCCACCTCAAGCCGGTGGAGTACGCCGAAGGGCGCGGCTTCGGTTCCACGGAGGCGGCCCGCGGCTCGCTCTCGGACTGGATCGTCATCGAGGACGGCAAGATCGCGAACTACCAGGTGGTCACCCCGACCGCCTGGAACATCGGCCCCCGCGACGGCTCCGAGGCGCCCGGTCCCATCGAGCAGGCCCTCGTCGGCACGCCCATCGTGGATCCGGAGAACCCGATCGAGCTCGGCCACGTGGCCCGCAGCTTCGACTCGTGCCTGGTCTGCACGGTCCACGCCTACGACGGCAGGACCGGCCGGGAGCTCAGCAGGTTCGTCATCAACGACAACCTATGACCGGGAGTGACCTATGACCGGGGACCGGGAGGCGGGTGCCGCCTCGCGACCCCCGCCCGGGCCGCGGGTGCAGGTCGATCCGCCCGGTTTCGAACCACCAGGGTGCGAGGTGGCCGTGATCGGCTGCGGCAACCTGCTGCGCGGTGACGACGGGGTCGGGCCGATCCTGGTCCGCCGGCTCGCTGAGACGGGCGTCCCGGCCGGGGTGCGCCTGGTCGACGGGGGGACCGCCGGGATGGACACGGCGTTCGCGATGCGCGGCGCGCGCCGGGTCGTGGTCGTCGACGCCAGCCGCACCGGGGCCAAGCCCGGGAGCGTGTTCGAGGTCCCGGGCGCACAACTGGAGAACCTGCCCCTGGACGCGCTGCACCCGCACGCCTTCCGCTGGGACCAGGCGCTGGCGTTCGGGCGCTGGCTGCTCGGCGACGGCTATCCGGGCGACGTCGTCGTCTACCTCATCGAGGCGGGCGGCGTGGAGCCCGGCGCCGATCTCAGTCCCGCGGTGCGCCGGGCGATGGAACAGGTCCGGGAGATGATCATCGCCGGTCTCACCCCCGGGACCGGCGGAACGGACGGATGACCAGACGCATGGATGACCAGACGCATGGGTGAGGACGCGCATGGGTGAGGACGACGTCATCGGCACGGGTGTGACCTGCGCGCGCCCGCAGCCCGTCGGGGTCTTCCCGCTGCCGGCCGGTTTCCTGCTCGTGCCGGGCGGCGAGGCCACGGCCGACCTGCGCCGGACGCTGGCGGCCGGGAAGGTGCCGGCGGCCTGGCCGGCGGAGCTGGCCGCGCTGGAGCTCGCCTACCGCGGGGAGGTCGTCGCGGCCGTCGGGCAGCTGCGCGGCGATGACCCGGTCGACCGCTACAACCGCTTCGTGCTGCGACCGGCGGGCGCTGACCCCGAAGACCCGGTGGCACTGCGCCGGGCGCTCGGCGACGAGCTGGGGATTCTGGTGGACGTGGTCCGGTTCGCCCTGGGCGAGCTGGACGAACCTCCGCCGCCCGGCGGGGAGACCGGCGAGATCGCGGCAATGGTGTGGTCCGCACACGCCGCCCAGGCCATGGCCGCCGGCCGGCCGGGCGAGGCTGCGGGGCTGCTGGAGCGGGCCATCGCCGCAGCGCGGGAGCCCTCCCCCGGTCTCGCCACCCAGCTCAGGTCCACCGCGGCGGACCTGCGTCGCGGAGTCGAGGGGCCGAGCCCGGCCGTCATCGCAGAGCTGACGGCGGCGCTCGCCGCGCTGGCCGCCACCGACCTCACGGTCGGCCGGGCCGAGCTGCACCTGAGCCTCGGTTCGGCCTACCAGGAGCTGGCCGGGAACGATCCGGCGAGCCTGAAGGCCGCGGTGGAGCACTACCTCTCGGCGCTGCGCCTGGTCCGCATCGATACCGCCCCGGAGCTGTTCGCGGCGGCACAGGTCAACCTCGCCACGGCATATCTGGCCATGCCGATGGCGCAGGCGTCCGACCAACTACGGGTCGGCGTGGCTGTGCAGGGCCTGCGGACCGCCCTGTCCGTCTACACCCGCGAGACCCATCCCGAGCGGTGGGCCAGCACCCAGCTCAACCTGGCCAACGCCTTGGTCTACGCGCCGTCCGCGCATCGGGAGGACAACCTGCGGGAGGCGGTCGCGCGCTACCAGGATGTCATCGCCGCCCGCGACCGCGACGCCGACCCCCTCGGCTACGCCCGGGCTCGGGCGAACCAGGGCAACGCCCTGGCCCACCTCGGTCTCTTCGACCCGGCGCAGGCGGTGCTGCACGAGGCGCGGG
>NZ_CDWRCM010000003.1:22798-29276 GCF_977927585.1 Frankia sp. CcWB2
CTTCGAGGAGTTCGGGGACTCCGACGCCGTCCTGGCCGTGCGCGGGGTACTCGACGAGATCGCCCGCCGGCTCACCGCGAAGTCGACGTGACGCCCGGCAGCGGAACACTCGGTGACGCCACTCCGACCACTCCGACCGGATGGGCTGGGCAGGCCGGCCGGGCAGGGCGGGCCGGCCAGGCGGGGTGGGCCGGCCGGGCGGGGGGCTGGGAACCGGCGGTGTGGATCGGCGCCCCGGCGCCCGGCGGGCTGGCTCTGCCGTCGGCTCTGCCGTCGGCGTCCCGGCTGTACGCGCCGCGCGGGGTGTGGCTCGGCGACGACCTGCTCGTGGTGGCGGACTCGGGCAACCACCGGGTGCTGATCTGGCATGGTCTGCCGGCCGTCGACGGCACCCCCGCCGACGTCGTGCTCGGCCAGGCCGACGCGACGAGCGAAGGACCGGCGGCCGCGGGGCGCGGACCCGAACGCGGCCTGCGCCTGCCGACCGGCGTGCTCGTCACGGACGGCAGGCTCGTGGTCGCCGATGCCTGGCACCACCGGGTGCTGGTCTGGGACGAGGTCCCGACGGTCACCGACACCGCCCCCGACCTCGTGCTCGGGCAGCCGGACGCCGGCGCCGTCCGCGAGAACCGGGGCGGCCCGTGCGGACCAGACACCTTCTACTGGCCCTTCGGGGTGGCCGTGGTGGGTGGGCGCTTCTACGTCGCTGACACCGGTAACCGACGGATCCTGGGCTGGTCGGATGGCCTGCCGTCCTCACCCGGCCGGCTACCCGACCTGGTGCTGGGGCAGCCCGATCCCACCCGCCGGGACGAGAACCGTGGCGGCGCGGCCGGGCCGGCCAGCTTCCGGTGGCCGCACGACCTCGCCGGCACCGCCGATCGGCTGCTGGTCGCGGACGCCGGCAACCACCGGCTGCTCGGCTGGGCCCCCCATCCCGACGCCGACAGCGACGCAGATCTGGTGCTCGGCCAGCCCGATCTCGCCTGCTCCGGGGAGTTCCCCTACGCGCCTGGCCGGGCCGACGTCCTGCGCTTCCCCTACGCCGTCGACAGCGACGGGCACCTGCTGGCCGTCGCGGACACCGCCAACAACCGCGTCCTGCTGTGGGACGAACTGCCGCGGCGCAGTTCCATGCCTGCGACCGGTGTGCTCGGCCAGCCGTCGTTCGCCGAGACCGGGGAGAACCGGTGGACCCGCGTCGAAGCCGACACCTTCTGCTGGCCGTACGGCCTCTCGGTGCGCGGCGACCGGCTCGCGGTGGCGGACTCGGGCAACAACCGGGTCATGATCTGGCGGCGGGTGTGACCGGAGAGCAGAACAGGCAGGCCGAGCGGGCCGAGCGCCGGGTCCGGCGCCGGGTCGTGGTGGAGGGCGTCGTCCAGGGCGTCGGTTTCCGGCCCTACGTCCACCGGCTCGCGGGCACCCTCGGGCTCGCGGGATTCGTCGGCAACGACTCGACCTCGGTGTTCGCCGAGGTCGAAGGCGACGAGGTGGCGGTGGCCGAGTTCCTGCGCCGGCTCGAACCGCAGGCGCCACCGCTCGCGCACATCGAGCGCGTCACGGTGACGAGCGTGACCCGGTTGACCGCCGGCGACGCCGGGTTCCGGATCGTGGCCGGCGCGACCGTTCCCGGCGACCGCACCCTGGTGCCCGCGGACACCGCGGTGTGCGCCGACTGCCTGCGCGAGATGTTCGACCCGACCGACCGGCGCCACCGCCACCCGTTCATCACCTGCACCAACTGCGGCCCGCGGTACACGATCATCAGCGCGCTGCCGTACGACCGCGCGGCCACGACGATGGCCCGTTTCCCGATGTGCGCGCGGTGCGCGGCGGAGTATGCCGACCCGGCGGACCGCCGTTTCCACGCCGAACCCGTCGCCTGCCCGTCCTGCGGACCGAAGCTGTGGTTCAGCCCCGCGGACGGCACCGGACCAGAGGTGCACGGCACGGACGCCGCGCTGGCGGCGGCCCAGCGGGCGCTGGCGGCCGGCGCGGTGGTCGCGGTCAAGGGCGTCGGCGGCTACCACCTGGTCTGCTCGGCCGAGAACGACCTGGGCGACACGGCCGGCGACACGGCCCTGGCGCGCCTGCGCGCCCGCAAGGGCCGGCCCGACAAGCCGTTCGCGGTGATGGTGCGCGACCTGGCGACGGCCGCCCTGGTGGCCGACCTGTCGTCGGCGGAGGCGGCGCTGCTGGCGTCGCCAGCCGCTCCGATCGTGCTCGTCCGCCGCTCGCCCGCGGCGGGGATATCGGGGATATCGCGGCTGGTCGCCCCCGGCACCCCGCTGGTGGGGCTGCTGCTGCCGTACACGCCCGTGCACCACCTGCTGTTCGCGCCGGTCCCGGGCGGCGGCCCGCCACCGCCGCGGATGCTGGTGATGACCAGTGGCAACCGTTCGGGCGAGCCCATCTGCTTCGCCGACGACGACGCGCGGGACCGGCTCGCCGGCCTCGCCGACGCGTTCCTCCGGCACGACCGACCGATCCTCCTGCCGTGTGACGACTCGGTGGTGCGCTGCGGCTACGGGGACGACGGAGACGACGGGCAGGTGCTGCCGGTGCGGCGCTCCCGCGGATACGTTCCGCTGCCGGTGGACCTCGGCCGCCCTGTCCGGTCGGTGCTCGCCGTGGGCGGCGAGGGCAAGAGCACGTTCTGCCTCACCACGGACCGTCGCGCGTTCGTGTCCCAGCATCTGGGTGACATGGGCAGCCTGGCGGCGCTCGGGGCCTTCGAGCGGTCCGCCGCGCACCTGACCGACCTGTACGGCGTCGCGCCGGAGACGCTCGCCGCCGACCTCCATCCGGGATACGTCACCCGGGCCTGGGCCGAACGCGCGGCGGCCACGGGGGCCGAAGACGCGGCCTCCGGGAACCCGGCTGCGGGGGCGAACCAGGCCTCCACCTACGGGTCACGGTCCGCCGGCCGGTCGCCGCACCTGGTCCAGCACCACCACGCCCATGTGGCCGCCCTGCTCGCCGAGCACGGCAGGCTCGGCGACACCATCCTCGGGGTCGCGTTCGACGGCACCGGCTACGGGCTCGACGGCACGATCTGGGGCGGCGAGGTGCTGCTGGTAGGCCCGGACGTCGCCCGCGCCGAGCGGGTCGCGCACCTGCGTCCGATCGGCCTGCCCGGGGGCGACGCCGCCGTCCGCAATCCGTACCGGGTCGCGCTCGCCCATCTGGCCGCCGCCGGCCTGGACTGGACCGCGGACCTGGCGCCGGTGCGGGCCTGCTCCGTGGCGGAGTTGCGCACCCTGCGCACCGCGCTGGACCGGGGCGTGGCCTGCGTGCCCTGCACGAGCATGGGCCGCCTGTTCGACGCGGTGGCGTCGCTGCTCGGGGTGCGCCACCGGATCACCTACGAGGCGCAGGCCGCCGTCGAGCTGGAGGCGCTCGCCGCGGACGGGCTCACCGCGGCGGAGCTCGGCGGCGCCGGACTCGGCGGCGCCGGTGCCTGCCGGCTCGCCTTCGGCCTGGCGGACGGCGTCCTCGACCCGGCGGGGGTGCTCGCGGGGATCGTCGCCGGTCTGCGGGCGGGGGTGGCGGTGCCGGTGCTGGCCGGCGCGTTCCATCTGGCGGTCGCGGACGCGGTGGCCGAGGTCGCGGGGGTCGCGCGGCGGCGGTACGGAGTCCGCCTGGTCGGTCTGACCGGCGGTGTGTTCGCCAACGTGGTGCTGACGCGGGCCTGCCGCACCCGGCTCGCCACCGCCGGGTTCAACGTACTCGTCCATCGGGTGGTGCCGCCGGGCGACGGTGGGCTGGCGCTGGGCCAGGCTGCGGTCGCGGCGCTGGGCCGCCCGACGGAGCCGACCTTCGGCGGGAAGGAAGCCTGACGGCATGTGTCTAGGGATACCGGGCCGGATCATCGAGATCTGGGACGACCGCGGTACGCGGATGGCGATCGTCGACTTCGGCGGCGTCACCAAGACGGTGTGCCTCGCCTACCTGCCCGACGCGACCGTCGGGGAGTACACGATCATCCATGCCGGCTTCGGGCTGATCAGGGTGGACGAGGCCGCGGCGCGGGAGACCCTCGCGATGTTCCGGGACCTGGGGCTGCTCGAGGAGGAGCTGGGATCGCGCGCGGCGGGACCGGGCATGACCGGGCCGGGCCGGTGAGGTACCTGACGGAGTTCCGCGACCCGGCGTTGGCCCGCCGGCTGCTGGATGCGATCATTGCCACCGCGACCCGGCGCTGGACGATCATGGAGGTCTGCGGCGGCCAGACCCACTCGATCATCCGTAACGGGATCGACCAGCTCCTCGCGGACCAGGTCGAGTTCATCCACGGCCCCGGCTGCCCGGTGTGCGTCACGCCGCTGGAGACGATCGACCGGGCGCTGGCGATCGCCGCCCACCCCGAGGTGATCTTCTGTTCGTTCGGGGACATGCTGCGGGTCCCCGGCAGCGGCACGGACCTGTTCATGGTCCGGGCGCGCGGCGGGGACGTCCGGGTGGTCTACTCGCCACTCGACGCGGTCCGCCTCGCCGAGGAGAACCCGGACCGCCAGGTCGTGTTCTTCGGGGTGGGCTTCGAGACCACCGCCCCGGCCAACGCGATGGCCGTGGTGGCGGCCCGGCGCCGTGAGCTCGGCAACTTCTCCGTACTTGTCAGCCACGTGCTGGTGCCGCCGGCGATGACCGCGGTCCTCGCCTCGCCGGCGAACCGGGTGGCGGCGTTCCTGGCGGCCGGCCACGTGTGCACGGTGATGGGCACCTCCCAGTACGAGCCGTTGGTGGCGACCTACCGGGTACCGATCGTCGTCACCGGTTTCGAGCCGCTCGACCTGCTCGACGGGGTACGCCACGCTGTCAAGCAGCTCGAGGCGGGGCGGGCAGAACTCGCGAACGCCTACCCGCGGGCGGTGCGGCCGGCGGGCAACCCGGCGGCCCGGGAAATCCTCACCGAGGTTTTCACGGTGTGTGACCGGCCCTGGCGGGGAATCGGGACAATCCCGGACTCGGGTTGGCGGCTGTCCGCGGCGTACCGGGACTTCGACGCCGAGGTCCGCTTCGACGTCGAGGGCCTCACGGTGGCCGAGCCGGCCGAGTGCCGCAGCGGCGAGATGTTGCAGGGCCTGGTCAAACCGCCACAGTGCCCGGCGTTCGGAACCTCCTGCACGCCACGCACCCCGCTCGGCGCGACGATGGTCTCGGCGGAGGGGGCGTGCGCCGCCTACTTCCAGTTCCGGCGGCTGACCCCGGCGGTCGGCCGTGGCTGACCCCGTCGACCCGACCGGTTGGACCTGCCCACTTCCGCTGCGTGACCATCACCAGGTGGTGCTGGGGCACGGCGGCGGCGGCGTGCTGTCGAGCGAGCTGATCGAGCATCTGTTCCTGCCCGCGTTCGGGACCACCGACGTGGCGCGGGCACCGGCGGACTCGGCGGTCCTGGATGTCGCGGGCGCCCGGCTCGCGTTCTCCACCGACTCGTACGTGGTGCGCCCGCTGTTCTTCCCCGGTGGCTCCATCGGCGAACTCGCGGTCCACGGCACCATCAACGACCTGGCCTGTGCCGGCGCGGTGCCGGTGGCGCTCTCGGCCGGGTTCATCCTCGAGGAGGGCCTGGAGCTCGCAGTCCTGGGCCGGGTGGCGCAGGCGATGGGCCGGGCCGCGGCCGCGGCGGGGGTGCGGCTGGCGACCGGGGACACCAAGGTCGTCGAGCGCGGGCTGGCCGACGGTCTTTACGTGAACACCAGCGGCATCGGGCTCGTCCCGGCCGGGGTGGACATCCGCCCCGAACGGGCGAGGCCCGGCGACCGGGTCATCGTCTCCGGCCCCGTCGGCGAGCACGGTGTCGCCGTGCTGAGCGTGCGCGACGGGCTGGAGTTCGGCGGCGAGGTCCGCTCCGACACGACGGCGCTGCACGGGCTGGTCGCGGCGGTGCTGGCGGCCGCGCCGGGGGTCCACGCGCTGCGCGACCCGACCCGGGGTGGCCTCGCGACCGCGCTGTGCGAGATCGCCGCCGCGTCCGGGACGGGCATCGAGTTCGCCGAGCGCGCCGTGCCGGTGCCGCCCGCGGTCGCGGCGGCCTGCGGGTTCCTCGGCCTCGACCCGCTGCACGTGGCGAACGAGGGCAAGCTGGTCGCGTTCGTCGCCGATGCCGACGCCGACGCGGCGCTCGCGGCGATGCGGGCGCATCCGGCGGGGCGTGACGCGGCCGCCATCGGCACGGTCACCACGGAGCATCCGGGCGTGGTCGTCGGGCGCACCGCGTTCGGGGGAACCCGCATCGTCGACCGGCCGCTCGGCGAGCAACTCCCCCGCATCTGCTGAGTTCGGCGGCGTGGCCGCGCCCACCTTTCCAACGATCGGCTCCAACGATCGGCGGGTCAGGGCGCGTGATGCGCCGGATCCATCCGGAGGACCCGGAACCGACCTCCAATGATCTTGCCGTACATCTCGGCGGACATGGGCCCGGGGAACGTCGCGACAACCGATGCGGGCGAGCCGGCGTCATCGATGAACA
>NZ_CDWRCM010000003.1:29530-31067 GCF_977927585.1 Frankia sp. CcWB2
CCGCGTACGCGCCGGCACCTGGCTGCGCGGTACGGAGGGCGGCCTCGGCGCGTTGCCAACCGCCCTTGCGCCAGTTGTCCCTGGCCTGCCGGTCGCAAGGCTGCGGCGCCGTCACGCCGGCCCCGGCCCGAACAGCACGCCGGGCCGGAGCCGCCGGTCGCCGGGCGGGCTACACCAGTCGCCGGGACGCACACGACACGCAGGACGCCCGGGACACACAGTGGCGTCGGTGAGCCGGTGAATCCTCGCCATGTCCCACCCCGGTCCAGGTCGTGCGGTCCAAGTCGTGCGGTGCAGTTCTCGGTCGACATGCTCCGTGGCATCAGCTTCAAGACTTAGGAGTCGAAATGAAATAACTTGCGCGTTTCGAACCCTCCACAGGCCTGTGACCTGCGATGATGCTCTCGATCACGTATTTGTTACTTCATTACGTCCCCTTACGCACGACAGGCGGCTTGGGAAGGGTGTGAGAGTCGTCAGACGACCGACGGGGCGGGGGCACACCGCGGGTTCCCCGCCCGGCACAGCGCGGGTTCCCCGCCCAGCACACCGCCGTCAGGACCGCGGTCTCCACGTGCGACGATCCGACGGAGATCCCGGTAAGCCTGGCGCCAGGCGCAGGCTCGCGGGGTGTGACAACAGTCAGACCAGATGAGAACGGCCGGCCGATGAACCATTGCCCTGGACCCGGGTAGACGATAAATGGACATGCAACCCTGCCTCACCGACCTCCTGAACGCACTTGTGCAGTTACGGAAAGCGGCTGGACTGAGCCAGGCCCAGCTCGCCAATCGGGTCCGCTACCAGCCGAGCTACCTGTCGAAGGCTGAACGCGGACTGCTCGGGGTGCCGTCGCAGTCGCTCGTGACCGCGATCGACATAGAGCTGAACGCCGGTGGCTCCCTGATCGAACTGCGTCGTCACGCGTGGCTGGAGGACAAGGGGAGTCAGGCGGGCATCCCGTGGCGACGAGCTCTGGAGGAGGTGGACACCACGGATCATCGACAGCTCACCGTCGGGGAGAGCGCGGCCGCCGTCGGTCCCGTCACGAGATCCGATGCACCAGCCATCCCCGTCCCCGGGCGCACATTCACGTCCACGTCCACGTCCGAGGGAGCCGACCGCCGGACAAGGAACACCGTCGGCCTGTCCGGGCACTGGTGGACGGCCTGGCAGACGTTCCGGGACAGCGAGGAGATCCGCACCTCGCAGGAGGCGAACCTGAACCAGGTCGGCGACGTCATCCAGATGGAGGCGATCTCCCGCGGCCTGTCGGTGGACGAGGGCGGGTACCTCTGGTGGGGCGAACTGCGGGTCTGGGACAACGAGATAATCATGGGTTGGTACGTCGCGTCCGACGGACCGGTCCGGTCCAAGGGGGCGCTGTTCCTCTCCCTGCATCCCCACGGCGACCGGTTGACCGGCCGCTGGGTCGGATTGAGCTATGACGGCCTGTTCATCGAGGGTTGGGGCGCGATGGCCCGCTCGGAGAACACCGCGCTCGCGCTCATCGACCGGCTCAAGAAGCAGTACCCCA
>NZ_CDWRCM010000003.1:31174-41587 GCF_977927585.1 Frankia sp. CcWB2
GAGTCCCATGACGCGTCCGTACGTGCCTCGGCCGGCTTCCCGAAACGGCATCTGGAGGGAACGAGGCGGGGGAACGAGGCAAAACGCGGCAATCGGTCCACGTAACTACGGTCGGACGGTGTCGCCTCGCCATAGTCGTCTTTCCGTCCTACCGGGCGTCCGCCCGGGCGACCAGCCGGTGAGGAGCAGCGGCTCATAGAGTGACCAGAATGACCTTCCCGTTGGTCGATCCGCGCCCCCTGGTCGATCCGTGAGCGACGTCGCGCAGGTGCTGCGCCGCGTCTTCGGCTACGAGTCGTTCCGGGACGGCCAGCAGGAGATCATCGAGCATGTCGTCGACGGCGGCGACGCGCTCGTCCTGATGCCGACCGGCGGCGGCAAGTCGCTCTGTTACCAGATCCCCGCCCTGGTGCGGGGCGGCACCGGCGTCGTGGTGTCACCGCTCATCGCGCTGATGCAGAACCAGGTCGACGCGTTGCGGGCGCTCGGCGTCCGCGCGGGGTTCCTCAACTCCGCGCAGGAGTTCGACGAGCGTCGCGACGTGGAGTCCGCCTTCCTCGCCGGTAACCTCGACCTGCTCTACCTGGCGCCGGAGCGGCTGCGCGCCGACGCGACGGTCAGGCTGCTCGACCGGGGCGAGATCGCGCTGTTCGCCATCGACGAGGCACACTGCGTCTCGCAGTGGGGACACGACTTCCGGCCCGACTACCGCGAGCTGTCGGCACTGCGCGAGCACTGGCCGAACGTACCGAGAATCGCGCTGACCGCCACCGCGACCCCGCGGACGCACGACGACATCGCCACCGAGCTCGGTCTGGAGAACGCCCGCCACTTCGTAGCCGACTTCGACCGTCCGAACATCCAGTACCGCATCGTGCCGAAGAAGGAGCCGAAGGCGCAGCTGTTGGAGCTGCTACACACCGAGCACGCCGCGGATGCGGGAATCGTCTACTGCCTGTCCCGGTCCTCCACCGAGAAGATCGCCGACTTCCTGGTGGCGAACGGGATCACGGCGCTGCCCTACCACGCCGGGCTCGACGCGCGCGCCAGCGCCGAGCACCAGGCACGCTTCCTGCGCGAGGACGGCATCATCATGGTCGCGACCATCGCCTTCGGCATGGGCATCGACAAACCAGACGTACGCTTCGTCGCCCATCTCGACCTGCCCAAGTCGATCGAGGGCTACTACCAGGAGACCGGGCGCGCCGGGCGGGACGGGCTGCCCTCGACCGCGTGGCTGGCCTACGGTCTCCAGGACGTCGTGCAGCTGCGCAAGCTCATCGACACGTCCCCGGGCGACCCCGCGCACCGCCGGCAGCAGAGCAGACACCTCGACGACATGCTCGCGCTGTGCGAGACGGTCGAGTGCCGCCGCATCGGGCTGCTCGCCTACTTCGGGCAGCGTGACACCGCCCCGTGCGGCAACTGCGACACCTGTCTGGCACCCCCGCAGTCCTGGGACGCCACGATCGCCGCCCAGAAGTTGCTGTCGGCCGTGCTGCGACTGCAGCGGGAGCGCCGCCAGAAGTTCGGCGCGGGCCACCTCATCGACATCCTGCTGGGCAGGAGGACGCCCAAGGTGACCCAGCACAGTCACGACACCCTGACGGTCTTCGGTATCGGCACGGAGCTCGGCGAGCCCGAGTGGCGCGGCGTGGTGCGCCAACTCCTCGTGCAGGGACTGCTGGCCGTCGAGAGCCGGTACGGCACCCTGGTGCTCACCGACGCGAGTGCCGACGTGCTGCGCGGACAGCGCGCGGTCCCGATGCGGCGCGAGCCGGAGCGCGCCCCCACCACTACAGCCACGACCGCGGCCACCACGACCGCGGCCAGGACCACGAAGACCCGCCACGCCGCACCGGCGGCCGACCTGTCGGCGGAGGCAATGCCGGTGTTCGAGCGACTGCGCGCCTGGCGCGCCGACGTCGCGAAGGAGCAGGGCGTCCCCGCATATGTGATCTTCCATGACGCCACCCTGCGCGAGATCGCGGTGCGCGTGCCGGCCACCCTGGCCAAACTCGCCACCGTGAGCGGCGTCGGTGAGAACAAACTCGCCAAGTACGGGCAGCAGATCCTCGACCTCCTCGCCGAGTGAACCAGGCTCCCGCCCACCCACCGGAGACATCTTCTCAGGAGAGCGGTACCGCACCGCTGGAGTGATCGGTGAGGGGGACACACGTCCCGCGAACAGCCTTGCCTGTGCTGACCTTCTCCACTGGCGGGCCGATCGTCAACCCGAAGACCAACCCGACCAGCCCATGAAGGACCCCGGTTAGGATCACACCTCACGCTGGAGGAAATATATAGATTTGTAAGGACCGGTGAATCTTGGCATGAGGCCGGGCCCCTGTGATGGTTGTTGACCGGGCTCGGCTGGCCGCCGCGCTGCCCGGCTACGAGCTGGGCGACCAGCTGGGCGCGGGCGGATTCGGGCTGGTGCCGGCGGGCTGGCATCGCGGCCTGCAGCGCGATGTCGCGGTCAAGGTCCTGCATGCGGGGCACGGCCGGGTTCGCCGCCGAGGCGCGGATCCTCGCCAGCCTGGATCATCCGCACGTGGTCCGAGTCTACGACTACGTCAAGACGGGCGATCTGCACCTGCTCGTCATGGAGATGCTCGGCGGGGGAACCCTGACCCGGCGCCGGGCCGACATGGACCCACAGACGGCCTGCGCGGTGGGACTCGCGGTGGCCTCGGCCCTGGCCTGCACCCACGGCAAAGGGGTGCTGCACCGCGACATCAAGCCCGACAATATTCTTTTCGACACTACCGACCTGCTGAAAGTCGTCGACTTCGGGGTCGCGAAATTCGTCGGCGAGTCGGGGGCCATCGCGAGTGCGGTGATCGGAACACCGCCGTATATGGCCCCCGAACAGATCATGGGCGGCCGCTTGGAGCCGGCCACCGACCTGTACGCCCTCGGGATGGTGCTCTACCAGCTACTGGCCGGCGTGGCACCGTTCGACCCGGACCTGCCCGCGCATGTCCTGCGCCAGCACCACCTCGAACGCGTCCCCCTACTGCCGGCCGGGGTGCCCGCGCCGCTGGGGGCGGTGGTCCTGTGGACGCTGGCCAAGAACCCGGCGGACCGTCCACCGTCCGCGCACGTCTTCGCGTGCCAACTCGCCGAAGCTGCCGCTGGCGTGTACGGCCCGGGCTGGATCGCCCGGTCGGGTATCCCGCTGCGGCTCGACGACGACATCCGCACCGCCATCGGGCAGCCGCCCGCGTCCGTCCAGCCGGCGCCACGGCCGTCTCCCACCGGCGCGTCCTCGGCGCCATCGGTGCCTTTCATGTCATCGGCGTTTTCCGGGGCATCGGTGCCTTCGGCGGGTGGCACACCACCGGCCAAGGTGGCCGACGGGAACATCGCCGGCCGGCGGCGCCCCGCGTCGTCGCATCCTCGGCGCGGCGCGCCGCCGCGCCGCCATCACCGTCGCCGTCGTGGGGCTGCTGCTCGCTGTCGCCGGCACCGTCCTGATCGTCACCGCTCCTCTCGGTGGGCGCGAGACCGGTGCCCGCCAGCTCGGTCGTCCCCTGACCGGCCACACCGGTTGGGTGACCTCGGCAGTGTTCTCCCCGGACGGACACACCCTGGCCAGCAGCGGTAGGGACGGCACGGTGCGGCTGTGGGACGTGACCGACCGCTCCCACCCCCGCCTGGCCGGGTCCCTGAGCGGCCCCGCTTCCGTGTTCTCGGTAGCGATCTCCCCCGATGTGCGCATCCTGGCCACCGGCGGGATGGACGACTTGATCCGGCTGTGGGACATGACCGACCCGGCCACCCCACGCCCGCTCGAGCCGCCCCTGACCGGCCACGCCAACACCGTGTGGGCGTTGGCTTTCTCGCCGGGCGGCCGCACCCTGGCCAGCGGCAGCCTCGACGGCACGGTGCGGCTGTGGGGGCTGCGGGATGCGGCCCACCGCTTCCACCCGCGCCTCCTCGGCGAGCCGCTGACTGGCCACGCCGACTGGGTGTTGTCGGTGAGCTACTCTCCGGACGGCCGCACCCTCGCCAGCGGCAGCAAGGACGGCACGGTCCGGCTGTGGGCGCTGCCCTCGCCATGAACGCTGTTTAGGGGCATGTGGCGGCTCTGACCGGAGTTACGCCGCACTGACGATGATCACGTTAGCCAGGTCCCCGAGGGGGCGCGGATGCTGCCCGTTCGTTCCGATCAACAGTGGGGAAGGGTGACTCGCGGACCGGTGCCCCGCCGCCATTGGTAGGGCACCGGACAGGACCATCGGCCGTGTGGGAGCCGCTCCGGCCATTCGATGATGGCCATGAGCGGCGCGACACGAGCACCGCCGTGCGAATGGGGACGGGATGGCGACGCTGCCGGTGGGGCGCTAGGGGACGTGGGGACGTGGGGTCATCGCTGATCTTCTTCTACCCAAGGTGGGCGCTATGCGTGAATACTGCGACTGTCAGTCGTTGCCGGCGATCGCGGACCTGATCAGAGAACATGACCAGGTCATCGATCTCATCGCCGACACGCACGAGGCGTATCGGCAGGGTGATGTCGAGGCGATGGCGGCACTCTGTGAGCAGATGTCGGCGGTTCTCCATCCACAGACGGTGGTGGAGGAGCAGGGCCTGTTCCCCGCAATGGCACTCGAGTTCCCC
Source organism: Frankia sp. CcWB2 (assembly GCF_977927585.1). Lineage (NCBI taxonomy): Bacteria > Bacillati > Actinomycetota > Actinomycetes > Frankiales > Frankiaceae > Frankia > Frankia sp. CcWB2. The sequence continues at coordinate 35,801 of NZ_CDWRCM010000003.1, forward strand.
GAACAGATCGCGATCCTGCAGAGCGAGCACCGCCGGATCGAGGCTGTGCTCGCCGGGGCGACCGACGGCACCGCCCGGGTCGATCCCGCTTGGCCGACACGCGTCATCGAGGCGCTGAGCCTGCTACGCAGGCACATCGCGAAGGAACAGGACGGCGTGTTCCATGCCGCCGTCTCGATTCTCAGCAACGAACAATGGAACCGTCTCGGCGAGATCCGCCAGGCGCTGAAGCTCGTAAGTTCCTGAAACCTCGTGCGATGACCGACTCCCTCGCCGGGACGGCCGGCTCCAGGCATCAGATCAGGCTCCGGGCATCGGCCGTTGCGGCGGGGTCGGGCCGGGATCGCTCCCGGGCACACCGGTACGGGACGTGGCGGTACCGGATATGGCGGTACCGGACGTCGCTGTACCGGACGTGGCGATACCAGATGTGGCTCTACCGGACGTCGTTGCGCCGGACCCGCAGATAGGCCTGATAATCGGCCGCCCACTTCCGGTGGGCGGCCGCCTGCCACTGCCGCAACGCCGGCAGGCCCATCGCCGCCCGGGCCGGGTTGAGGCGCCCCGGAGTTTCCGGACAGGGGATCCACCAGGATTCTCACCGGAAAGGAACGGGATCGAGTGCCAGGAAAACAGGCACGCCGCTGGACGGTTCGTGCCGCGGTCCCGCCGACACCACGCCTACTTCCGTTCCTAACTGTAGGTTACCGGCACTATGGGTTGCCGGCACTATGGGTTGCCGGCACTATGGGGACGTAATGAAGTAACAAATACGTGATCGAGAGCATCATCGCAGGTCACAGGCCTGTGGAGGGTTCGAAACGCGCAAGTTATTTCATTTCGACTCCTATGGGTTGCCGGCACTGTGGGTTGCCGGGACATGCCGACCAGATACCGCAACCTCGTATTTCATTCAGCCTTAACATTCTGGCTGCGTGTTGTCTCCTGTGCTCTGCGTGGGCAGCTGCCAGCCTGTCGGCTGGTCCGGAACGATCGGTATGGGAGGCTGAACGTGGTTCAGATCAACAGGCGCGCACTACTGAGCAGGGGTGCGACGGCCGTGGGCGGGGCGGTAGTGGCGTCGGCTCTGCTACCGGCCCTGGAGAACGCGGCCCTGGCCGCGCCGCCCCCGCCCACCGGCGGGCCCTACACCGGCGGCTACGGTCCGCTCAGCCCGCTGGCTCCCGTCAACGAGCCGGGCGGCACCAAGTACCTCGCGCTGCCGGCCGGATTCAGCTACGTGGCGCTGGCCAAGACCGGCACGCCGCTGGTGAGTGACCCGAACACCCCGAACCCGGTCAACCTCGACGGCATGGGTGCGTTCGGGCTGGCCGGAGGACGGGTGCGACTGATCCGTAACAGCGAGGACCGGTCCCCGGCCGGGTCGGGCTCGGTCAAGGGCCCGGACGGTACGAAGTACGACCCGAAGGCCTTCGGCGGGGTCACGGTTCTCGACTTCGACCCGAAGACCCGCACGATCGTCAACGACTACATCGGCCTGAACGGGACCACGGTCAACTGCGCCGGCGGCCAGGCCTACCGGTACAAGGGCTGGATCACCTGCGAGGAGACTGTCGTCGGCCCGGCGAACGGCTTCGACAAGAAGCACGGCTACGTCTTCCTGGTCCCGGCGGGCGCGGGCACGACCGTCCCATCGGTGCCGCTGACCGCGTTGGGCCGCTTCTCCCACGAGGCGGTCGCGGTCGACCAGCGCATCGGTGTGGTGTACCTGACCGAGGACTCCGGCTCCGGCCGCGGCTCGGGATTCTACCGGTTCATCCCCAAAGACCCGGACAAGTTGGAGAAGGGCGGGCTGCTGCAGATTCTGGCGGTCACGGGCAGGCCGCAGGTCGACCTGCGGGAAGGGCAGCGGCGCGGGGTGTGGCTGCCGGTAGAGTGGGTCGACATCGACAACCCCGACCCGGACCCGATCGTCGAGGCCGAGAAACCGAACCCGACCAGTGTGTTCGCGCAGGGCTGGGCCGGCGGCGCGGCGAAGTTCAACCGGCTGGAAGGCATCTGGGCAGCAGATTATTCGATCTTCTTCGCCTCCACCAGCGGCGGGGACGTCAAGAACGGCGACGTCAACTCCGACGGTTTCGCGGAAGGCTACGGCCAGATCTGGCAGTACCAGCCCGCCGCAGGACGGGGCCGCCGCACCAGCGGGAGTCACACCGACGCCGGCCGGCTGCGCCTGGTGTTCGAATCACCCGGCGGGTCCGTCCTCGACTCACCCGACAACATCACGATAACTCCACAGGGCAGCCTGTTGCTGTGCGAGGACGACGCCGGCGGTAAAGACGGCGACACCCACCCCCTCGCCCCTGGCATCACCGACGTCAACCGGCTGATCGGCCTCACCCAGGACGGGAAGGCCTTCGAGTTCGCGGTGAACTGCTTCAGCGACTCCGAATGGGCCGGCGCCTGCTTCAGCCCGGACGGCCAGACACTGTTCGCGAACGTCTTCGGCGCCTCCGAGGTGGGCAGCGGTTTCACCGCGGCCATCACCGGACCGTGGCGCCGCGGCGTCCTGTAACACGGCGGTCAGGAGCGCGGACCGCGGCACGGTGCGAGCCGTCGGCGGTGTCGTCTCCCGGGGAGAGCAGCGCCTGGCGTGGCGCCCCGGGGGACGGCACCGGGCCATGGCTTCTCATCGCCGCGATGTGAGCTGGATTCGCGTCCCATGCGAGCGCAGTCGTGCGACATCTCACACTGACTTTCGCCATCCCGAGCATCGGGTGACCATGTGACACATCACATCGAGGTCGTGGACGGTTCCCATCGGCGGCCCGATGCCGCCGCCTAGCGGCGGAGAGGAGTCACATGGTTGCGACGGAAACCTGGTCCATCAGCGAGCTGATCGATACGGTTCGTTATCCTCTCACCGAACCTTCGAGCCGCGCCTGGCGGGACATCGTCTCGTGGGCCCGGGAAGAACTGCGCACTCGCGGGTGCTGTGTCCTCCCGGGATTCGTCCGGCCCACCGCGTTCGCACAGGAGTGCGCCACCGTCGCTCCGCTCGCGTATGACAAGGTCGAGACGGTCAACGCCTACAACATCGCGGTCGACTCGTCGTTGCCGGCCGATCATCCGGGCCGGTTCACGATGCGGCGAGGGAATGCCTTCGTCGCCCGCGACCAGATTCCCACCGAATTCGCCGTCCACCGGCTCTACACCAGCGAGCTCTTCCAGCATTTCATCGCCGGCTGCTTCGACCTGCCGAGAGTCCACGAACTCGCCGACCCGCTGGCCGGGCTGTGCCTCAACGTCATCGCCCCCGGGCTGGAGCACCCCTGGCACTTCGACACGAACGAATTCGCGGTGAGCCTGCTCACGCAGGCGCCGCGGGCCGGGGGCGACTTCGAGTACTGCCCGAACATCAGGTCCGCGCAGGCGGAGAACTTCGCCGGCGTGCGGGCCGTGCTGGCGGGCGAGGGCGGCCATCTGGTCCGGCGTCTCACCGTCCGGCCTGGTGATCTCCAGCTTTTCCTGGGCCGCTATTCGATGCACCGGGTGAGCCCGGTCGAGGGCGACACGGCCCGGCATTCCGCAATCTTCGCCTACACCGGGCACCCCGAGGTCGTCGGCAGTGTCGCACGCACGAAGCAGCTCTTCGGCCGGGTCCTCCCGCGGCACCTGGCTGCGGAGAAGAGCGCGGTCCGCGTCGACCAACTGCTGGACTAGCTGGACCAGAATGCGGTCGGCAAGCTGCGTCAGCACCGGCCCATCTGCCCCGACCGCCCGTCACAAGGAGCGCCAGACGCGTGTATTCCGACGACAGCAGATATTCTGCCGAGACCATCGACTCCGACGGAACCACGAATTCCTCCGAGGCCGCGTACTCCACCGGGATGACGCGGTTCGACGACAGCGGGAAGATCTCGCTCGACCACATCTACACGCAGCCCGACCCACACGCCTACTTCAGTACCCTGCGGAAACTCGACTACTGTATCCCGCAGCTCGCCAAACCGTACTTCAGCCAGCTCATCCGGGAATTCCGGATGGTTCGGGGACGACCGCCGACGGTCCTGGACGTGGGCTGCTCCTACGGGATCAACGCCGCGCTGCTCCGCTGTGACGTGACGTTGGACGACTTGCACGAGGGCTACGCACCGCCCGGGACGCGGCCGACCCGGGACCTGCTGCTCGCCCGTGACCGCGAGCTCGTCCGGTCCCGCGACGGGCTGGAGGCGAGCCAGTTCCTCGGCCTGGACAGCTCGGGGCCGGCCCTCTCCTACGCGCTCGCGGCCGGGTTCCTCGATGCCGCCGTGCACGCCAACCTGGAGGACCGTGACCCGACCGACGCCGAACGGAAGCGGCTCGCCGGAACGGACATCGTCGTCTCGACGGGCTGCCTCGGGTACGTCACCGAGCGAACCATCGCCCGGGTGGCCCGCGCGGCCGGTGAGCGCAGGCCGTGGATGGCCCACTTCGTGCTGCGGATGTTCCCGTTCGAACCGGTCGAGGCGACGCTCACGAGGCTCGGGTATGAGACCGTGCACGTCGACCGCGTCTTCCGGCAGCGGCGCTTCGCCTCCGCCGAGGAGCAGTCGCTCGTGCTCGACACGCTGTCCACCGTCGGCGTCGATCCACGGGGGCTGGAGGCCGAGGGCTGGCTGTACGCCCAACTGCACATCTCCCGGCCGCGCGGGGTGACCAGTCCCTCGACCACTCACCCCGCCTCCGGCCGGCGACCGGCGGCGACACCCACCCGGCCGGTTCCGCCGGGATAACGGGCGACCGGTGCCGGCGGTGCCCCCCGTACGGCTGGTAGGTCGAGGGCGACCCGGCCATCATGCGAGTCGGATGAACCGTACGAGCCGAATGTCCGATGGAACGCCCGCCACCCATGGAAGCTCGGCGACCATGGACCCAACGCAGCCCGTGGCGTTCACCATGGCCGTGTCCCCGAGACGAGTTCCCCGAGACAACCCGAGGCCCAGCATGAATGCGATCAGTAGCTCCCAGCGGTCCACCGGAACCTTCGCGAACGACGATCTGCTGCCCCGGGTGCCGTTGCCCACGCTGGCGGAGAGCTGCGAGCGTTTCCTTGCCTGGTCCGCGCCGCTGCTGACCCCGGCCGAGCGGGCGACGACCGAGGCGGCCGTCGCGGCCTTCCAGGCACCGGGCGGCCCCGGCCCCACCCTGCATGCGGCGCTGGAGCGCTACGAAGCCACCGAGGGCGTACACAGCTGGCTGGACGGCTTCTGGGACTCCCGCTACCTCGGCCGGCGCGACCGCATCGCGCTCAACGCGAACTACATCTTCCTGTTCAAGGACGCCGAGGGTCTGTCCGCCGAGCAGCCGCAGGTGGAGCAGGCCGCCGGGCTCGTGGCGGCAGCCGTCGACTACAAGCTGCGCCTCGACGACGAGCGGGTCGAGCCGGTCGTCCAGCGCGGCCAGACGCTGTCGATGGCGCAGAACACGTTCCTGTTCTCCACGACCCGGATCCCGGGAGCGGCCCAGGACACCGTGCGCACCCCGTACAGCGAGCGGTGGCCCGGGCCGTCCCAGGCCCGCCACATCGTCGTTTTCCACCGGGGAAACATCGTCCGGCTGGACGTCGTCGGGCCGGACGGTCACCCGTACACCCTGGACGACCTCGCGGCGGGCCTGCGCGCCGTGGTGAAGGCCGCCGCGTCGCGGGTTCCGGCGGACGCCGCCGTCGGCCAGCTCACCACCAAGGCCCGGGCCGACTGGGCCGCGAGCCGCCAGGCGCTGCTCACTCTGGACCCCGCCAACGCGGCCGCGCTCGACACGATCGAGACCGCGCTGTTCGCCCTG
>NZ_CDWRCM010000003.1:42024-57291 GCF_977927585.1 Frankia sp. CcWB2
AGCCCGTCGAGTTCGTCCTCGACGCCAGCCTGCGGGCGGACGTAGCCGCCGCCGGCGCGTCGTTCGCGGAGTTCGCCGCGGCGACCGCCTCAACGGTGCTGTCCTTCACCGACTTCGGGCAGAACCGGGCCAAGGCACTGAAGACGTCGCCGGACGCGTTCGTGCAGCTCGCCTACCAGCTGGCGCACAGCCGGGCCAAGGGGCACATCGGCGCCACCTACGAATCGATCGCCACCCGGCACTGGCGGCGCGGCCGCACGGAGGCGATGCGGGTCGTCACCCCGGAGATCCAGCGGTTCGTGACGATGCTCAACGACCCGGGCACCGACACCGCCACCCGCCGGACCGCGTTCCGCGCCGCCGCCGACGCGCACGTGCGGCGCGCGAAGGACTGCCAGGCCGGGCGGGCCCCCGAGCAGCACCTGTGGGAGCTGCAGTTCATCGCCCGCCGCCAAGGCGCGCGGCTGGGGGTGACCGAACCGATCGCGCTCTACGAGACCCCGGGTTGCCTCAAGGCGCGCGACGACTACCTGAGCACCAGCTCCGCGCCGTCCACCAACGTCGAGTTCTTCGGCTTCGGGTCTACCAGCAGCCAGTGCATCGGCATCGCCTACGTGCTGCTGCCGGACCGGTTCAACCTCTACCTGAGTACGCCGCGCGCAGTCGCGGACGGGATGTACGCGTTCGCCGGCCAGCTCCAGCAGGTCGTCACCGAGCTGCAGGACCTGCTCGCCATCGACGAGACGGGCGACGGGCTGTTCCAGACGGACTATTCCAGGTAGTCGCGCAGCGCCTGTGAACGCGAGGGATGACGCAACTTCGCCAGGGTCTTCGACTCGATCTGCCGGATCCGCTCCCGGGTCACCCCGAACTCACGGCCGACCTCCTCCAGGGTTCGGCAACGACCGTCGACCAGGCCGAACCGCAGCTGGATGACCTTCCTCTCCCGGTCGGTCAGCGCCGTCAACACAGAGCGAATCTGCTCCCCGAGGACGCTGGCGACGGCTGCCTCGACGGGCTCGACCGCTCCGGTGTCCTCGATGAGATCGCCGAACTGCCCGTCGGACTCCTCCCCGATCGAAGCCTCCAGCGATATCGGCTCACGGGCGATTCCGACGAGTTCCTCGATCCTGTCCACGGAGAGGTCCATGGCGACGGCGATCTCCTCCACGGTCGGCTCGCGGCCGAGCTCGGTGAGCAGCTGCCTGCGCATGCGGACCATCTGGTTGACCCGCTCGACCACGTGCACCGGGAGGCGAATCGTCCGCGCCTGATCGGCGAGGGCACGGGTGATCGCCTGACGCACCCACCACGTGGCATAGGTGGAGAACTTGTAGCCCTTCGTGTAGTCGAACTTCTCGACCGCCCGGATGAGACCGAGATTGCCCTCCTGAATGATGTCCAGGAAGAGCATGCCCCGCCCCACGTAGCGTTTGGCGATCGAGACGACGAGCCGCAGGTTGGCTTCGAGCAGCATCTGGTTGGCGAGCCGACCGTCCCGCTCGACCGCCTCCAGCTCGCGGCAGAGCTGCGGCGACGTCACGACCGAGGGGGACGCCAGCTTCTGAGCGGCGAACAGGCCGGCCTCGATCCGCTTGGCGAGGTCGATCTCCCCCTCGGCGGTGAGCAACCGGGCCCTGCCGATCTGACCGAGGTACATCCGCACTGGATCGTGCAGCGGTGCGGACGCCACCCTGCCCGCCTCAGGGGTGCCGATGCCGCGGTCCGTCAGCTCCATCGGGGGGCTCTCACCATGGTGTCGAACCCAGTCTCATTGCCGAACCTAACCTCAATGATGATGCGGCCCATGCCCCGCTCCTGCCTTGTCCAGGCGTCTGCGAGCGCAGCCACCGACATCAAGGATGCCCTGACCCGGCCGGCAGCCGGTGTCCCGGAAGCGGATCGGATGGCGCACCCACACCTCACTGGATCCGCCACCGGGTACCGCCCTGCCGGGGTGACCGACGTAACAAGGGGATCAGACCGAGGCCCGACTGCTAAACTTGCGGACCATCAGCCTGGCTGCGGAAGATCGCGGACGTAGGCGAGCGAACCGTCTACGGGGCAGGCACATGCCGGAGAATCGCGATCTCATTGCCCGTTTCATGCACCCGCGATCCGGTCCGGTCAACCACCGTTGCCGGGTCCGGTCGGACCAGATCCACCCGAGCGGCCCTAGCCGAGTGTCCCGATCCCATAGAGCTACCATCCTGCTAGCACCCTGGCCGGCTGACACCCTGGTCAGAAGCGACGCGGTGGGCTCGATCGTCGCCCTGCGCGGAAGCGGCGGCATCGCTCGACCGTCCGGCGGCCGGCGCGGGGAGCCGGGGTCGGACCGATGCGGCACGGAGAGGACGGACGGCGATGGATCAATGAGTCTGGCCACCAACCCCCAACAACAGACGATCATCGAGATTCTCCGCGATCCCTCCGCCGTCCGAGTACCACCCGGCGGAGGGTCGGGTGGGCTGCGGTGACCGGCCCGGAGACATCCGCGCCGGCCACGGCCCAGCACCACGAGTCGCCACGCCCCCGGACGAGACCCGCGCCGGAGGTCACCGCCGCCCTGCCGCCGCGACCGGAACAGTCCGACCGGGAGCGGACCCAGGTCATCCGCGGCCTGCGCGGCCGCCGGGTCCCGGCCGTGGAAGCCTTCGGGACGGCAGTGGACGGGCCGACCCCCGAGGGGCTGCTCCCCCTGTGGGGTCCCGCGACCGGCGAATGGCTCACTCCCCCGATCCGCTGCGGCGAGATCCACCGGGGGCGCGAGGCACCGGCAGTCCCGGATGGCGGGGAACCGGTTGACTACGGGCTGACCATCCTGGACGACGACGGCCCGGCCGGTGGTCACCACCGTGACGAGCGACCGACCCGGGGTTCCAGCCGCTCGCGGGCCATCTGGACACTCGTCGACCAGGTGCTCTCCAGCGGGACGAACGCCGCGATGTCCTTCGTCATCGCCCGCAGCGTCAGCAAATCCGAGTTCGGGGCCTTCGCCGTCGCCTTCGCGATCTTCTCCTTGATGATCGGGTTCTCGAAGGCCGCCGGCACCGCTCCGCTGGGGATGAAGTTCTCCGACGTGCCGCCACGGGTATTTCGGGTGGCCGGTGCGGCGGGGACCGGCACTGCCCTCGTAATCGGGCTGGTCTCCGGGGTCGTGACGCTCGCCGTCGGTGCGGCGATGGGCGGCTCGGTCGGCGCCTCGCTGGTGGCGATGGGACTGGTCTTTCCCACGCTGCTGCTCCAGGACGCCTGGCGGCAGGTCTTCTTCGCCGAGGGTCGCCCGGCCGCCGCCGCCGCCAACGACGGGATCTGGGCGATCGTCCAGTTCGCCGCCATCTACGCGCTGATCGTCCGCGACGTCTCCACCTCGTGGGCGATGCTGCTGGCCTGGGGTGGCGCCGCCGCGGTCGCCGCCATGCTGGGCGTCACGCAGGCCGGCTTCAAGCCGGCGCCGAGCCTCGTGCACGAGTGGATCGCCGAACACCGCGACGTCAACGGGTACATGAGCGCCGAGTACCTCACCGTCCAGGGCGCCCAGCAGGCATCCACCCTGCTGCTCGGTACGCTGGGCGCGATCGACCTGGTCGGCGCGCTGCGCGGGGTGCAGACCCTGCTCGGACCGACGACCATTCTCGCGGTCGGGATCGTGAGCTGGGCCATCCCCGAGTTCTCCCGCCGCAAGGACCTCTCGGCCGCGGCCCGGGTCCGCGCCGCCTACGCCCTGTCCGCGGTGATCGTCGCGGCCGGCGCCGCCTGGGGGACGCTCTTTCTCGTCCTGCCGACGAGCATCGGGCACTCGCTGCTCGGCGAGACCTGGGAGCAGACCCACGACCTGCTGGCGCTGTCCATCGTGCAGCAGGCGGGCTCCGCGGCGACGGTCGGACCGGCCTGCATGCTCTACGCGCTCGGCAAGGCCAAGCTCACCTTCCGCGCGAATGCGGTGCTCGCCCCCCAGCTTGTCGTCTATCCGATCGTCGGTCTGGAGATCGGCGGCGGCACCGGCGCGGTCTGCGGTTACATACTTGCCTTCTGGGTGACCGTCCCCAGCTGGTTCATCCTCGTCCGCCGGGCCGCGCGGGAGGTGGAACGGGACACGGCGATCGCCCTTTCCGGTGAGCCGGCCGGACCGGACGTACAGGGCCGAGTTCCGGAGCGCCCGACCGGGACCGGCAATGATGATGTTTCACGGTAACGTACGGGCTGTGCGCAATATGTTCGGCCGACCGCGTCGAGGCGGCGTCCGAGGCGGCGTCCGAGGCGGCGTCCGAGGCGGCGAGGCTACCGCGATGAGTGCTGCCGGGCCAGGGCCGGTAGGGGGGTTGCGATGATTCTGCGTATTCTTTATCGGTCGGTCGGTTCGGAAAACACGAAGAACCGGCCGGCCTTCTACAGCAAGATGCTTGCGTTGGCCTCTCTCCTCCGGGCCGTCGAGAACGTCGACATCCCGGTACGGATCGTCTTCGTCAATGACGGCCCGATGCCGGCGGAGCGTCTTGCCGTGATGACGTCCGCCGGCGAGGTGCAGTCGGTGCAGTGCGGCAGCAATCGCGCATCCTACCGGTACGTGCTGCGGATGCCGCGGGTCCGGCGCTGGTCGCCGGACGATCTGGTCTGGCTCGCCGAAGATGACTATTTGTACACGGAAAAATCGCTTTCCAGTCTCGTCGCGGCAGCGACCGCGCTCCCCGCGGTCGACTATTTCACCCTTTACAGCACGCTGCGATTCTCCTCGACCACCACCCGCCGCCGGCCAATGGTCCGCCGGGACGGCGGCAGCCACTCCCACGCGCCGGTGCTCGACGGCGTGACCTGGGCCAGGGCCGCCGCCACGACCAGCACGTTCGGCCTGCGGGTCGGCACCCTGCTCGAGGACGAACTGCTGCTGCGCTCGATCCCGTTCGTCGGCGGCGCCTTCGACCGCGCGACCTGTCTTACCCTGCAGGGTTTCCAGCCCTTCCGGCTGGCCGAGCTGGGCGGGGAACCGCCTGCGTTCTCCCCGCAGCCCCCCGCCGTGCGGGTCGCTCGTCGGGTGGTGCTGAGCGGGCTGCGCACGACACTCAACGCCGTCGCCCTGGCGCGGCCCGAACGGCTGCGCCGCACGATGCTGGTGCCGGAGCCCTCCATGGCCACGCACATGGAGGTGGGTGAGGCGCTCGTTCCCGGTCACGACTGGGCGGCCGAGGCCGAGGCCGTGCAAGCATGGCTACGGGCCCGGCGGCCCGGCCCGGTGGAGACGCCGCTGCTCGGCGCCACGGCCACGGCCACGGCTTCGGGTACGCAGCGACCCTCCGCCGCGCACGGACCCTCCGCCGTATGAGACCGCGCCTGGCACCGCGAGGGTGGGGGTCTGCCGGCCGCCACACCGTCCGCGCCGCCCACCCGCGGTCACTCCCGCTGCCGCTGCTCCTCCTGCTGATCATCGGCCTGGTCGCCGGCGGGCTCAGCTCCTGCTCGGACAAACCCAAGCCGCCCCAGCCCCAGCCCGGCGGTGTGCACTGGGTCTCCGGCGCCAATGGCAACTTCCCCGCGGACGTCAATCTCTGGTCGGTCTTCACCGGCCGCAAGGTGGACCTGGCCGTCGTCTTCACGGATCGGCAGGACTGGACCAACCTGGTCTCGGCCGGCTGGCCGACGCAGGCCTTCACCCGGGACAAGTTCCCCGGCGGCCTGTCGGTCGCCCAGCCGATGTTCCCCAAGGACGGCGACGAGGCCACCTGCGTGACCGGCGCCTACGACAACTACTGGCGGCAGTTCGGCACCACGCTGACGACGTTCGGCCGCGGCGACGCCTTCGTCCGGCTCGGCTGGGAGTTCAACGGCGACTGGTTCTGGTGGTATCCACGCGACGTCGAGACCTGGAAGACCTGCTACCGCCGCACGGTCCTGGCGATCCGGTCGACCGCGCCGCACGTGCGGATCGACTGGAATATAACCGCACACCGGGATCACCTGCCGGTAAGCGGTCAGGACGTCTGGGACGCCTATCCCGGTGACGACTACATCGACGTGGTCAGCATCGACTCCTACGACTCCTATCCCGCCTCCGTCAGTAAGACGATCTGGGACCGGCAGTGTCATCTGCGATCCGGTCTGTGCACGGTGATCGCCTTCGCCCGCGCCCACGGCAAGAAGTTCGCCGTTCCGGAGTGGGGTCTGGTACGCACGACCGGCGGCGGTGGCGACAACCCCTACTACATCCAGAAGATGTACGAGACCTTCACCGCGAACGCCGACGCCCTGGCCTACGAGGCGTACTTCAACAACGCCGAGGAGGGGAACGTGGAATCCTCGCTGTACAGACCGGTACTGAACCCGAACGCGGCGGAACGCTATCTGGCGCTGTTCGGCGTCCGCTGACCGCGCTCGCCTACTCCTGCTGCGAAGCCGGCGGGCACCGCCCGCTTCGGCGTGCCCGGCCGGCGACAGCGGCAGGCCGGGCACGGGAGAACCATCAGGCCAGGGTGGCCTCAAGATCCTTGCGGATCTCCTCGAGGGTGACGGTCGGCTCGTACCGGCGGACCACTTTTCCGTCCGGGTCGACAAGGAACTTGGTGAAGTTCCACTTGATCTCGTCGGTGCCGATCGCTTCCGGCCGGGTCTTCTTGATGTGCTCGTAGAGGAAACCGGCATCGGGCCCGAAGTCACCGGGCGCCTCGGAACGCAGGTGGGTGTATAGCGAGGCCGCGTCGGGCCCGTTCACATCGATCTTGCTCAGGACCGGGAAGGTGACATCGAACTTCGTGGTGCAGAACTCCTGGATCTCGGCGTCGGTACCCGGCTCCTGTCCGCCGAACTAGTTGCACGGGAAGCCGAGGATCTCCAGGCCGCGGCCGTGCAGATCCCGGTACAGGGACTCCAGCCCCTCGTACTGCGGCGTCAGACCGCATTTGCTGGCAACGTTGACAATCAGCAACGTCTGGCCGGCGTAGTCGCCGAGCGAGCGGGAGGTTCCGTCCGCGGCATCGACGGTGAAGTCATGGACAGTCATGGACACCTGACTCTCGATGAGGGCGAGCTGGGACTTCGCGACCGGTCTCCGGCCGCCGAGCGACTTCGACGCTATCCCCCAGAAGTTTTTATGTCATCGAGTTGGTTGCATAACCCGTCAGCGACGCGAACCGGTGCCTCGCGACCGGGGCCCGGCACCGGGATGGCTGGCGCCCCCGGCCGGGGCCGGTCAGGGCCGACCGAGGTGTCTGCGATGCTCAGGGGATCCGGAACGGATACTCATGGGTCCCGCGACGGCCCCCCGAGACGACGAACAGGAACGTCAGAGATGACCATCGAACCCGAACTGTTGAAGATCCTCGCCTGCCCGGTCGACAAGGGACCGCTGGAGCTCGTCGACGGCTGGCTGGTCAACCCGCGTCTCGGCCATCGCTACGAGATCCGCGGGGACGTTCCGATCCTGCTCAGGCCGGATCACGTCGACCCGGCCGTGGCGCGCTCCTCGTCCTGATCCGGCCGAGGACCTCCCTCTGCCCGGGCTGAGCTTCTACCCGGGACTGGGCTCCCGCCGGGTCTGGGACGGGCAGGAGAAAGGATCGGAAATCGGTCGGGGCCCGGGGAGAAGATCCCCGGGCCCCGACCGTCGGTGACGGGAGTCGGCTACTCCCGACCGAACTGCTCACGCAGCCGACGCAGCGCCTCTTCGTCGATCGCCGAGGAAGGCTGCTCGGACTGGGAGGTGTAGGAGGAAGGAGCCGCCGCGGCGGCGTCGGCCTCCTGCGCGGCCCGGATCTGGGCCTGGTGCGCCTCGAAGCGGGCCTGGGCCTCGGCGTATTGCCGCTCCCATTCCGCCTGCTGCTCCTCGTAACCTTCGAGCCATTCCCCGGTCTCGGGGTCGAAGCCTTCGGGGTAGACGTAGTTACCCTGCTCGTCGTACTTGGCTTCCATGCCGTACTGGCTCGGGTCGAACGCCTCGCCGTCGGCAGCCAGCCCTCCCGCCTCGTTCGCCTGCTTGAGCGACAGGCTGATGCGGCGGCGGTCGAGGTCGATGTCGATGACCTTCACCAGGATCTCGTCGCCGACGTTCACGACCTGCTCGGGGATCTCCACGTGCCGCTCGGCCAGCTCGGAGATGTGGACCAGACCCTCGATGCCCTCGTCCACCCGGACGAACGCACCGAACGGCACCAGCTTCGTGACCCGGCCCGGGACGACCTGACCGATCGCGTGGGTCCGGGCGAACTGACGCCACGGGTCTTCCTGCGTCGCCTTCAGCGACAGCGAGACCCGCTCGCGGTCCAGGTCGACGTCGAGGACCTCGACGGTGACCTCCTGGCCGACCTCGACCACCTCGGACGGGTGGTCGATGTGCTTCCAGGACAGCTCGGAGACGTGCACGAGGCCGTCCACACCGCCGAGGTCCACGAAGGCACCGAAGTTGACGATGGAGCTGACCACGCCCTTGCGGATCTGGCCCTTGGCCAGCTGGGCGAGGAACTCGGAACGGACTTCGCTCTGGGTCTGCTCGAGCCAGGCCCGCCGCGAGAGCACGACGTTGTTGCGGTTCTTGTCCAGCTCGATGATCTTGGCTTCAAGCTCGCGGCCTACGTAGGGCTGCAGATCGCGGACCCGGCGCATCTCCACGAGCGAAGCCGGCAGGAAGCCGCGCAGGCCGATGTCGAGGATGAGACCACCCTTGACGACCTCGATCACGGTGCCGGTGACGACGCCGTCCTCGTCCTTGAGCTTCTCGATCGTGCCCCAGGCGCGCTCGTACTGCGCACGCTTCTTGGACAGGATCAGGCGGCCTTCCTTGTCCTCCTTCTGGAGGACAAGGGCCTCGACGTGGTCGCCGACACTGACGACCTCGTGCGGGTCGACGTCGTGCTTGATCGACAGTTCCCGGGACGGGATCACACCCTCGGTCTTGTAGCCGATGTCGAGCAGCACCTCGTCGCGGTCGACCTTGACGATGACGCCGTCAACGATGTCGCCATCGTTGAAGAACTTGATCGTCTTGTCGACGGCCGCTAGGAAGTCTTCGGCCGAGCCGATGTCGTTGACCGCTACCTGTGGTGTGGTCGGGCTGGGCGAGATGGTCACGGTCTCCACGGGTCGTACGTCGGTGGTGCTCGTCAAGGGGTCGGCTCCGGCTAGGGGTGGTCGTCCGCGCGAGGGCCGGATCGAACCGCCGGGACCGAGGGACAGAAACAACGCCAAAAACGAAGAAACTGTCAGGAACGATAACGACGCTCGAGTGGATCCGCTCGGTCTGAGACCCACGGACCCTCGTGCACGTCCCCAAGTCTAGGGACGGGTGTCCAGGGTGGTCAACGGGCGCCCGCACCAAGACGCGCGCCGTCCGCCATCATCCTCACTCTGCGTAGAGTAATGACGTCCATATGTAGTTTTAGGTGGCGGCACGGCGCCGCGGTAGGCGGGACAACACCGTCCCGCGGATCGTCCCGGCACACGGGTGGGAACGTGTACGGACGGGACGCGACAGAGACGAACCGCGCAGATCGGTTGAAAAGCGGATAAATGGGTAAGTTCGTGGCGTCCGATTCCCGACACCCGCCGACGGCATGGCCTCGCGGCCCGACGCCCGGTCATTCCCGGGTCAGCGCCGGCTCGCCGACCCCCCGCGCTCGGATCCCCCCCGCTCGGGCCCCCCGCGCTCGGCCGGCTGTGCCCCGGGCTCGCCGGGCTGCGGCGCGGGCTCCGGCCCGAGCCATTCCAAACCGTCGAACTCGACCCGGGGCCGCTTCCACCCGGCGCGCGGCGCCCGTCCATCCGGCACGCCGGGCAGGTCGGGATCAAGGGACCGGACCGGGGGGAACGGGTCTCGCACGTCCCGGTCCGTCATGTTCCGCAGCGGCATGATGCCTGACGCGAGTGGCACCGTCGGGCCATCGACGGGCTTCCCGATCACCTCGACCTCGCCCGGCGATCCGCCGGCCCCGCTCACGAGGCCGCCCTCCCCGCCCCTCGCCGCCCCTTCGAAGCGCCTCGCCACCCATCTGTCGACCCGCCGGGCCCACTCCCGGGAAAGGGTGATGCAGGGACGCTCGATCAAAAAGTGCGTCACGGTGGAGACCCCGACGGTCAGGGTGAGGACCACCAGGAGAAACGGCAGGTAGGGGATCTTCCACAGCCGCCAGCCACTGTGCTCCAGCACCAGGTCGATGACGGCCGAGTGCCACAGATAGATGCCGTACGAGATCGCTCCGAGGAAGGCCAGCGGACGGCTGGCCAGCAGCGGCCGCACCCAGCCGCGGTCGCTGCGGCCGAACACCGCCGGGAGCAGCAGGAAGAAGCCGAACAACCCGTAGCCCAGGTGCTTGCCTATGTCCTGGCTCCGCGTGGCTTCAAAGATCGGCACGAGCGGCAGGCCGAGATGCCTGCTCGACACCCAGTAGAAGAACGCGGCGATGCCCCAGCACACCGTGCCCGAGCCGGGCAGCTCGGCCCAGCGCGGCGACCTGCCCTGCCGGGAGTACCAGGCCGAGAGCACGGCGAGCAGCATGCCCATGGCGAACAGGTCCCACCAGACCGGCAGCCAGACGTTCCAGCCGTTCATCCAGGTCTGCGTGGACGGGATCACCAGATAATGGACGATCTTGGCTGCGGCGAACGTGACCGCGAGCGCGGCGAGTTCCACGCGTAACTGGGCGGCGGGCGGGCGGTCCCGCCGCCGCAGCAGCCACGCGTATACCGGTATCGCCAGGTAGAACGCCGCCTCGACGTCCAGGGTCCAGGCCTGGGTGAGGCCCTGGATCGCCCAGTGCTCCTGATAACCCTGGACGAAGAATGCCGTCTGGAACAGACCGGCCAGGCCGTGCACACCGACCCGCTTACTGCTGACCACGGTCAGGGTGACGGCGAGCGCCACCCAGTACAGCGGGACGATCCGCATGAACCGCCGGACCAGGTAGCCGGCGGCGTCCGAGCCGCGGAGGCCGGCGAACCGGGCGGCGACGAACGGGCGGTAGAGCAGAAACCCCGAGATCAGGAAGAAGACCGCGACACCGATCTCACTCCGGGCGGTGTAGGGGCCCAGCCGGCTGCTGGTGGTGAAACCGGCGGGAAACGCGGTGTGCACGACGACCACGAGAATCGCCGCGATCGCGCGCAGGCCGTCGAAGCCGCCGAAGACGACCTTGGGTGGACGGACCGGCGCGGGAGTGCGCGGTTCGGGGATGGAAGCGGTGCCGGCCGGGCCGGCGGCTACGCCGGAATCGGCTGCGGCCGTAAGAGAAAGGGCGGGTCCATTCACCGACCGAGCGCCCGGAGATCAGCAAGGTCCGGCACCCTGGCAACGTACCAGTCCGGTATACGCGACCACGTCGGCACCCCGAGCGAACCCCCCCTTTCTACCCGGCCGGCCGGTCCGCGAACCTACCGCGACACCCGAGCCACTACGCGACGCCCGAGCCACTGCGCGGCGGCCGTGATCGCGGCGGCGGCGAGCAGCACGATCGCGGGCTCCGCGGCGGCCCGGAACCGGGTCGTCCCATAGATCGCGACCGAGGCGAGGCTCAGCGCGATCGGCACGGCGAGCAGTGGCAGCAGCACGACCCGGCGGCGGCGCAGCACCACGACCCCGGCGAGCGCCGCGATCTCCAACGGCCACAGCGTGACCATCCCGACCTTACTGAGGACCAGGGGGCGCAGCTCGATGGTGTCCAGCCGGGCCTGCTGCCAGGGACGGTAGACCCCCCATGTCCGACCAAGCCGCGCCGCGGCCACCCGGGGCAGGCTGCGCTCGTTGTGTTTGATGTAGTCGTACGCGGCCCGGCGGTAGAACACGTCCCGTTCGGAGCGTTCCTGGGGCGAGGGTGGCAACGCCAGGATGCAGTCGAACGACCACCAGCCGACGTACCGGCCGGAGTAGCTGGCCGGGCAGTGGGTGACCGCCAGGGTGGAGCCGAGCCCGGTGGACAGGTATTCCGGCTCACTGAACCGGGACAGGTTGTAGATCGTCCAGGGCGCGATCGTGAGCGCGCTCACCGCCGCCGCGACGGCCACCAGGGCGATCCGGCGCCGCCAGGCGAGTTCACGGGCCGTCGCGACGAGTGGCACCACCAGCACCACGGCGAGCAGCGCCAGTTCCGCTCGCGCGAGCATCACCGCCGCGAGGGCCACTCCGAGCCAGGCGGCGTCGGCGGCTCCCCGCCGGTCTCGGAACCGGTAGGCGGCAAGGGTGATCCACGCGCAGGTGAGGATCCCGGTCGTCTCCGACATCAACAGCGGGTCGTTGAGCCACATGCCCGGATAGACAGCGGCGATCCCGGCCGCCACCAGTCCGGTCACGGGGCCGGCGATCCGCCGCCCGGCGAGGGCGACGAGCACGATCGACAGCACGCCGAGCAGGCACGAGAACAGCTGGTGGGACAGGAAGCTGGTGAATCCGAGCACCGACGGCACGGCCAGCAGCACGCTGGTCAGCGGGGGGTGCTGGGCGTCGGGGACGTAGCGGCCGGACAGGGCGAGTTCGTAGGGGTCGGGCCAGCCCCGGCCGTCGGCGAAGAGGTTCGCCGCCTCGTGGTAGTAGTACGGGTCTCCCTGCACGACCGCCGGATGCAGCCAGTGGAACAGGTAGAACAGGCGGACGGCGAGACCGAGCAGCCCGATCGCGGCCAGCCACAGGTGCCAGCGCACGGGCCGCGCCCGCCCCAGCACCACGGAGAATCCCGACATCACGGGGAATCCCGGCGTGGGGTGGCCCGCGGGCACCGCCGGCGCCGGGGCCACCATCCGGGGGAGCCCCGCCGTGGTCTCAGACACGCGCGGAAGGTACCAATGTCCCGATAGCGGCTCGACACCGCGTCCGCCGCGACAGCGGTGAGCACACCGTGCGTGCGTCCTCCCACGCCGCTGCGATTAGCCTTGCCTGTCGTATGTCCTGGCGAGGTCGCAGCCGACGCAACCCCCGGCGACGAGGAGGGAACGAGGCTGACCAGCAACGACGCCGACACCTTCCCGCTCGCCTCCGGTGGGCGCCACCGCCGGGTGGCACCCGGGCCGGAGCCCACCGACACCACCCCGATCAATACCCGCCTGGGCGGGACGCGACCGGCGCCCGGGGCCACCCGGAGACCGGCTGGACCTCCCCGCCGGTCTCCCGGGACGGCGACGGCGCCCGGGGCGAGAACCCGGGCCGGCACCCGGCCGCGGACCGGCACGCGCGAGGCGACGGGGCCGCAGCGGGTCGAGGAGGATCTCGACGCCACCGGGCCCGTGCTCGCGCCGCTCGGGCACTCCCCCGCGCTCGACGGCCTGCGCGCGCTCGCGGTCACGGCCGTCATCGCGTATCACGCCGGCGTCTCCTGGATGCCCGGCGGCCTGCTCGGCGTCGACACCTTCTTCGTCCTCTCCGGGTTCCTCATCACCGGCCTACTGATCGCCGAGTACCGCTACAACCGGCGCATCGACCTTCGCACCTTCTGGATCCGCCGGTCTCGCCGCCTGATGCCGGCGCTGCTGCTGCTCCTGCTCGGGGTGGCGGCCTACGCCCGCTGGATCGCCTCCCCCGGCGACGTGGGAACCCTGCGGCTGGATGCGCTCTCCACGCTGCTCTATGTCGCAAACTGGCGTTTCGCGCTGTCCGACCAGAGCTACTTCGACCACTTCTCGGCTCCGTCGCCGCTGCTGCACACCTGGTCGCTGTCCGTTGAGGAGCAGTTCTACGTCCTGTGGCCGCTGATCGTCTACCTGCTGATGCGGCACAGCGCGAAGACTGTGGACCGCTGGCGCCGGCAACGCCAGAAGGCCCAGTCGCTCGCGCTCACGGTCGCGGTCCTCGGCGCCGAGGCCTCCGCCCTGGTGGGCCTCGCCCTGCTCGTGGTCGGGACGGACCCCTCCCGGATCTACTACGGCACCGACAGCCGCGCCCAGGCCCTGCTGGCCGGGGCCGCCCTCGCCGTCTGGCAGGCCCAGCGGACGACCCCGATCTCCGCCCGGGCCCGGTCGGTCATGTCGGTCGTCGGCTGTGTCGCCACGGCTGCGATGATCCTCATCTGGACAACGGTGAGCGGGGAGAGCCGCGGACTCTACGCCGGCGGCTTCCTCGGGGTCGCGATCATCGTGATGCTGCTGGTCGCCTCGCTCGTGGAGGCGCCCCGGGGCCCGGTGGCGAGGGTGCTGGCCACCGCCCCGCTGACCTTCGTCGGCCGCATCTCGTACGGCCTGTACCTGTGGCACTGGCCGATCTTCCTCACGCTGACGGCCACCCGCACCGGGACGAGCGGCCTGGTCCTGCTGGGGCTCCGCCTCGCCGCCACGCTGGCAATCACCCTGGCCTCATTCCACCTCGTGGAGAACCCGATCCGGCGGGGCAAAGTACGCTTCCCCGTCCCGCGGGTGACGGTGCCCGCCGCCCTGGGCGGAGTGCTCGCGGTGATCCTGCTGGCGACCGCCGGGACGTCGGCGTCGGTGCGCACTCCCGCGGACCTGGAGGCGTTGGCGCGGCAGGCGGCGACCTCCCCACAACCGGCCGTCGCTGTCAAGGCCGGCGGGAACGCCCCGATCAAGGTCCTGCTAGGCGGCGACTCGGTGGCTCTCACCCTGGGGTTCAGCGACTTCTCCTCGAGGGCCGCCCAGCAGGGTATGGAGATCCACGACTTCTCCAAGCTGGGGTGCGGCGTCGCCCGGGGGGTGCAGCGGCGCATTCTCGGCAGCGCCGGTCCCACCACCGACGGATGCGACCAGTGGCCGCAGCGGTTCGCCCAACGGGTGAACGAGGTCAACCCCGCGCTCGCGATCCTGCTGGTCGGTCGCTGGGAGATCACCGACCAGGTGCGGGACGGCCGGTGGACGCACATCGGCGATCCGGGGTTCGACGCCTACCTCGGCCGGGAACTCGACCTCGCCATCGACACACTCGGCGCCAAGGGTGCCAAGGTGGTGCTCCTGACGACCCCGGTGTTCAAGCCGACCGAGGCGCCGAACGGCGGCATCTACCCGGAGACGAAGGCCGAACGGGTGGTGCGGTTCAACGCGCTGCTGCGGGCCGCGGCGGCCCGCCATCCCGGCGTCACCGTGATCGACATCGCGTCGATTCTCACTCCGGGTGACAAGTACGTCGACGAACTGGACGGTGTCCGGCTACGCGACGACGACGGTGTGCACATCTCCAATGGCGGTGCCCGACGGATCGGTGCCGCGATCATTCCCCAGCTTCTCCGGATCGCCCGGGGACCAGCGGCCGCCGCACCCGCGCCGACCACGCCGACCACGGGAGCGGGACCCGGCTGACCCACCCGCTTTACCCGACGCTAACCTTCCGCCCAGTACCGGGCGGTCTACAGGAGGATT
>NZ_CDWRCM010000004.1:0-1966 GCF_977927585.1 Frankia sp. CcWB2
TAGTCCACAAAGAATCTTGCCTCAAAAATCTTGACAGGTTCCGGCGTGGGCCGGTCGCACCGACACCGGGTCGGCGGCCCCGCGGTCGCGCGGGGATTCAACTATGCAATAACCGAAGGCCGGGGATTCCTGAGATAATCCATCGGTTCGCGGACCGCAGTAGGTCCGTTGCGAAAAGGTGGCCTTCCGGGAGCCAGAATGAGCATTTTCAAAGTCGGTTTTTCTAGATCTCTTCCTGCTCCAGGACGAAGACGGCTTGGGTGAATGCGCCGACCCGGCGTTGGCTGGAGTGTTTCCGCTTTTTTGGACGCCCTTTAGGCTGCCAGCTGACTGATGTTTCTGTGGCCTGGCTCGTATTCCCTGGGTGTCAAGTACTCGAGGGACGAATGGCGACGTGTTGTGTTGAAGTAGTTTTCTATCCAGTCGGCGGTCTTTCTTTTCAGGTCGACGAGGTGGGCCAGGGGCGGGTGTGGATGAGTTCCTTGTGGTAGAACACGTCTCAGCCGCGTGGCCGGTCACAAACGTGCCGGCCACGCCGTGGCTGACGGTTAAGGTGGAACTGAAGAGCACTGCAAACGGTTTACCCGGGACCCCGAGGTGGGGGACGTGAGCGGTATGGAGTGGAGTTGGCAGCCGTACCCGGACGCGGTCGGTCGCAGGGATCTTCCTCCTGTCGAGCCCGGTCGCATCGTCGGCCTGGGCGCCTTGTGTGATCTGTGGGCGCCGCGCGCCGACGACGGGAGTTCCCAGAGCTTCTCGGTCAGTGAGTTCGTCACGCTGGACGACGGCCGGCGGGTGATCTTGCATGAAGATCGCGGCTTCACCGCCAGCCGGATACTCGGTGATCCAGGTCTTGGCGCGGGCCAGTTCGGCGAGACCCGCGACAGCATCACCCAAGACGTGTTGAACGTCGTACTCCCTGATGGCGAACAGCCCAGTGAGGACCACCCCTGGTCGTGGCTGGCCGACCTGGGGCGGGCGCGCGGTCTGGACGTGACCGCGGACGGGCTGCGAGGCCTTCCGTACGAGGTGGTCCTCACCGACGCGGTGACCCGATGGCTCAGCACCCGAAATCTCAGACACGGAGGTCCAACGTGGTCGGATCAAGGAGAGGCTGAGTGATCGGTGCCGTCTGCCGGTGGGACACCGCCGGGTGAATCGCTGTGGCCAGGGCAAGCAGCGCGATCGCGGGCACCGCGATCCCCTATCTGACAGCATGAGGTAAGACAGCTCCCTGCGTCAGCTGGTTTCCTCACGCTGCCGACGAGGGCGTTCGTCGAACAGTTCGGACCTGCAAGCGCGGCCCGCACCGCGTCTTGATCTTAAAACGAGGATTTCGGCAATGTGCGGGCTACATGCTGGCCTCTCGTCAACGATCGGATCACGGACGCACTGACGGGCCACTGCCCGGCGGCCGATCCGGTGCCGACGGGTGACGTGGCGGACAGCACCGGCGCGGGCTGTGAGATCCTGGAGTCGCACCCGGCGGGCACATGGCGGGCAGACTCCGGCGAGCCGGACGTAGCCTGACGTCGTCTCCGCAGGTCAGGAGGGCTCGCCTAGTGGCCGATGGCGGCGGTCTTGAAAACCGCTACGGGGAGTGATCCTCGTCGTGGGTTCGAATCCCACGCCCTCCGCTTTACCAGGCTTTTTGTCGCCGGAGACAGCTGGCGACGATCAGCCTGGAACAGCTGAAGATCCTTGTGGGCACGAAATGGGCACGCTGGGACGTGACCGGGGATCGCAGCCACCGTCCCCGCTGCGTTCTGCCTCGCTGAGTGCAGCAGGTGGACAGATAGCGTCCCTGTGATGGTTGTCGAGCGGGCCCGGCGGATGCGGGCCCGGCGGGAAATGTGGAGGGTTAGGAGTCGAAATGAAATAACTTGCGCGTTTCGAACCCTCCACAGGCCTGTGACCTGCGATGATGCTCTCGATCACGTATTTGTTACTTCATTACGTCCCCTTA
>NZ_CDWRCM010000004.1:2312-3539 GCF_977927585.1 Frankia sp. CcWB2
GCGACGGTGTGGAGACCGTGAACCGTGACTGACCCTCCACGCTTCGGCCGCCTCACGAAGCGCACTTTGTGGGTGGGTGTGTAAGAGCGGGAATCTCTCTCCAGGAGAGGCTCGTCGTGCGGGGCCGCAGTCGCCCGCAGGCCGAACCCTTCTGAGCGGGACTGGGCCTGCTTCGCGGGACTGGGCCTGGTCGACTCCGATCCGATGTACGGATCCTGCACCATCGGCCTCGGCGACAGGCAGGAACCGCTCATCCGGTTCCGCACCGACGGGCACGTGGCCCGCGCAGCACCATCGGGCGACTCGGAATGGAGCGGCCGGTCTCGATGAAACTGATGCGTCAGGCGGAACTGTCGGCTCGCAACGCCAGTCCGAGTTGACTGATCCGGCGTCGCTCCCGCCACCCTCGCAGCAGTGCGCCGGCACTCACGCCCGGGATCCCCTCACCGCCGGCCCTGGCGATGGCGTCCGCCATGCGCTTGACTATAGCTAGTCCAGTGGTATTGGTGGGTATCAGTAGTCATTTTTTGACTGTCCGGCGATGTTCCAGGCGTCGCTCGGCCCGGCACGGTTGTTTCCGGCGCGGGTTCCCGCTAGCGGGAACCCGCGCCGATGACGATCCGTCCGGGCGGAACGCTCTGGTTCGCGAGCTCCGGAAGCGTTGCCGCAGGACAATCACCCTGAACACTCGACAGCCGGTTGCGTGACGCTTGTGCAGGTCTGCGACAGGATGGCCGGGTGCCTCCCCGTCGGTCGACATCCCCTCGCGCGATCCCGGCCGCCAACACCCCACCCCGGCGTCCACGCGCGGTTTCCGTCACACTCCGTTCCCCAGATGAACAATCCATCCAACAGGCGTTGCCGATCCAGGTCTCTCGTCGCCGGCAGCCCGACAAGACAGTGCAGATCCCGGTCACGGCCAGTTGTGCCGGCTGTGAAGAGCGGTGGACCGATCCGGCCACGACCCATTGCGGGTCCTGCCACCAGTCCTGGCCGACGGTGCAGGGCTTCGATGAGCATCTGGTCGATTGCCCGGCTCATCCGGTGATCGCGACTCGTCGGGTCAAGCGGGAGCGTGAGCCGTCGGGCGCCAACGTGGCCTGAGTCCGTCCTTCCCCCGTGACCGCGGTCTTCCTCCGCATGCGGCCGGTTTCCGCCGGACGTCTCGGTCACGGGCGATCGGCGGCCGGTAGGCGGCCGATGTGTTTTCGAGCCGCTGTCCTGGCC
>NZ_CDWRCM010000004.1:3975-11334 GCF_977927585.1 Frankia sp. CcWB2
CGGAGCATTCGGGACGGTGACCGCCGCGGACCTGCGGGCGGACCCGACTCCGCCGATCGCGGTCGACGACGCGGGGCTCGTGGTGATCGCGGATCGTCCGTCCCGCCGTCCCGAGGGAAACGAGACGGCCTGGATGCTGGCGGCCGCCTACCGCAGCGGCGGCAAGTGGGCGTTGCTCCGGTCCACCACGCGGACGGTGACGATCGTCTGGGACCCGCGGCGCGCCCAGCTGGTCCTCGTGCGACCCGCCAGTACGGCCGACGAACTGATCACCTGGTCGGACGGGCGCCTGTTTGCCTTCGGTACCGAGGCTGACCAGGTGCTGTCCGCGGAGATGCTCGCTCCGCCCTCCCGGTTGGCCCGGCTCCGGCGGCTCACCGCCGGTGAGGTCCTGACGATCGCCGTGCCCGCCCGTCTCCGCCGCCCCGCACCGGCGGCGTTCCGCCTGGCTGGAGTTGACTCGGACGTGTCCTGAGGCGACGTCTCCCGGCGCGTCGGCTTCTGCGTCTCCCGGCGCGTTGGCTTCTGCCTGCGTCGGCAGAAGCCGACGGCGGCCTCTGCCTGCGTCGGCCTGCCCTGAGATGTCCCTGCCCTGAGAGGTCCCGGCGTCTCTCGACGCCGTCAGGCCGGTCCTCAGGTCCGTCAGGTTGTGGAGGCCTCGGCGCTCTGCGCGGGCTTCGCGGGCTTGGTGGGCCCGGTGGCCGGGCTGGCCGGAGCCGCGGCGGCGGACAGCTGGCTCTCCCGCACAAGGGAGGTGACCCGCCGCTCGGCGAAGAACGACAGGAACGGGATGGTGCCGGCAAGCATGATCGTGATCGTCCGGGTCGAGGACAGCCGGCAACGGTTCGCCAGATCGAAGGAAGCGGCGAGATACACCATGTACAGCACACCGTGGAGCGGGCCGACGGCCGCCACGATCGCGTCGTTGCCGCCGATGTACTTCATCGGCATGCCGATGCACACCAGCGCGATCAGCCCCACACCGACGATGTAGGCGATGGCCCGATACCGCAGCAGGGATGCGCGAATCGCCGTCGCGGAGGCACGTCCTGTGGTGGCCGTACGGGTGGGGTCGGGCAATGCCGTCATCAGCGGGCTCCGTTGATGTGCTTGAGGGCGTCCCGAAGGGCGTCACGCTCGTACAGTGAGGCGAGATAGCGGTTGTAGGCGTCGAGTTCGTCGTCCTCGGCGGACTGCTCGGCGGTGCCGGTCGTCAGCATTTTGGGGCCCGTGTCGAGATCCGGTCGCCATGGCGCCTCGGGGGCGATCCGGCCGTGGGCACCCCACCGCGGCCCGGTGGTGTCCTTGGGCGCCAGATCCTCCTTCATCATCTTCACCCACCAGTACACGACGAAGGCGGCGAAGACAGGCCACTCGACCCCGTAGAAGAGGTTTTGCAACGATCCCTGCGGGGATTCGCCCTTCGTCAGCTGCCAGATGCCCATGCGGATGAAGAATGCGATCAGGAAGAGCGCGAGGAGATGACGCGCGATCCACGAGGGTGACAACAGCAGCCGACGCACGAGGTTGACGCTACCTCTCCCCGGCCGGTCAGCGTAGGGCGCGTGGCACCTTCCCGCGACCGGACTCACACCCGGGACCGGGGCGCCGGGCGGCGTGGGAGGGGGCGCGAGGGGCTGGCCGACCTTGGCCGGGCCGGCCAGCCCGCGTGCCGCCGTCGGCGGCCGCTTGGCGACCCGTCCGCCGGGCTGGGGGGTAGCCGGGGAGTGAACGGGCCGAAACACCGCCGGACCTCCTGGCGCGGGGGGCCGGTATGGCGTTCATCTGTCAGTCGTCCGGCGGAGGTTGATTGGTTGCCGTCGTTGTGAAGATTTTTCGTCCGCATGGTTCCCCATGGTTCCGCATGGTCAAGTGCAGACCCACGTAACCGCGCAGACCCACGCCGTCAGCGCAGGACTGCGGCCGCCAGTGTCCAACCCGACGTGCCCCCGCTGGAGATGGTGATCGACGTCGTGCCGATTCCGGCCGGCAGCCCGATGCTCACCACTCCATCGGCCGAGCCATCGGCGATCGGTGAAGGCAGGGTCTGGGTGAAGGTCTGCGTGCCGCCGATGGAGGTGACGATGATCTGTACCCGCCCGGAACCGGATCCGAGGAGGACGTCCAGGGTGAGCGGAGACTGCGAGACGAAGACCGTCAGCCGGGCCGAGCCCTGCAGGGACAGCCGGTCGGTGTCGTCCACGCCGGTCGCGACCGGCGTGCCCTCCGTCCAGTCGAATCCGGAGGATGACGGCACGGACGTGCCCAGCAGGGTGTCGGTGTCGATCAGCGGCATCACAATGGCGGCCCGGTTCTGCACACCGTTCCACGAGCCCCCGAACAGCACCCAGTCGAGAGTTCCGGGGCCCGGAAGCCGCACCTGTGACCCACTGGGGAAGGGGGCGACGGTGCTGGTGTAGATCCCGCCGCCGATGCCCGCGAACGTTCCGCTGGGCAGGGAGGATCTGCTGTCACCATGGTTCGCGGACGGTCCCGCGGACGGTGACGGTGCGCCGCCACCACCGCTCGCGGACCCCGGGTCCGCCGGGTCCGGGCCGGCGGATCTCCGTGCGGCGCTCGCGTCGCTCGTCGCGTCCGGGACGGCGGCGCTGCCCCCGGATGTTCCGGCGGGGCTCGACTTGGCCGGTTCCGGTGG
Source organism: Frankia sp. CcWB2 (assembly GCF_977927585.1). Lineage (NCBI taxonomy): Bacteria > Bacillati > Actinomycetota > Actinomycetes > Frankiales > Frankiaceae > Frankia > Frankia sp. CcWB2. The sequence goes on from NZ_CDWRCM010000004.1 coordinate 6,632, forward strand.
GACCACCGTGGTGGCCTGGGGCGACGCGGCCGGCGTCCGCACGACCGGAGACGTCGTGACCGGCGTGGCGGACGGCCGCGGCTTCGCCGTGACGGTCGTCGTGGGCGGAGCCGGGGAGTTCGATCCTGACGGCCCCAGCAGGGCCAGGGCCGTCAGGGCCATGATGCTCACGATGGCGAGTAGCGCCCCCGCGATCGTGCCGCGTCGGGCAACCGAGTGCCGCCGGGAACGGGGCCAGTTGTGGGACCGGGGGAGCCGGTCGGGGCTGGTAGACCGGCTGGATCGGCGCCGTCGGCTCGATGGGGCCTTCGTGACGGTACGGCCCAGGCGGTGCTGCCGGGTGATGATCCGGCCATCCTCGGTCCGGGTGCTGGAGCCGATCGAACCAGGCGGTCTGAGTGGTCCGTTCGCGCCGAGTGGTCCGTTCGCGCTGAGTGGACCGCTCGGGCCGACAGGTCCGATCGGGCCGAGGGGGCGGATGATCGTGCCGCTCAGGGGAGCATCGACTGCCGCCGCGACACGTCTGCGGATGCGATCGGAGTCGGGGCGGTGCCGGCCCATCTCGGCGCTCAGCATGCCGCGGAGTCGGTCGGGGAACGGGAGCTCCCCCAGATTGCCGCCATGACCGTCGCCGCCGCGGAACTCGCCGACGCGATCGGCTGACCCTCGACCATCCGCGCTCGAGCTGTTGGTTCCACGGTCGCCCGTTCCACGGTCGCCTGTTCCGTGGTCGCTAGTCACGCGGTCACCCGTCCCCGGAGCGGAGGGACGGCAATCGGCCGGAGGCCCGCCGCGCCGCGCCGCCGCGCCACCCTGCGCATCATGATCGGGCCCCTGGAACCCCGGGCGCCTTCTGCGTCATCTATGCCTCGCCGACTCGCTGTTGCCACCAGGGCCATAGCTTGACGCGGCCGAGGCAGGCGAACGCCGACCGGCTCGGACCCGCCGGTTTGCCGGACTGACCACTGCCCCGCCGCCGTCCCAGGCGACCCGAGCCCGATCGGGACCCATTCACCCGGGAACCGCCCGATCGGGATGTGGCGCCGCGTGACGTGCCCGACTGACCGGACGCTACCTGTGGCCTCGCCACCTCCGCGGCACCGGCCGGCGGTAGCTCGGTGTTCTGGAGAATCCGCTCCAGTTCGGCGACTCCCTTGGCGGTCTGGCTCTTCACCGTGCCGACGGAGATACCCAGCGTGCGAGCCGTCTCGATCTCCGACAGGTCGAAGGCGTAGCGGAGCACGACACACGCACGTTTGCCCGGCGGCAGTGTCATCAGCGCGGAGCGCAGATCCATGACCGCGGGGAGATCGGGTATCCGCGCCGACTGGTCGGCCCGCTGACCAAGGAAGAGCAGCCCGCGTCGCTCGCGGACGACCTTCCGGACCCGGTCGGCCGCCAGGTTGGCGACGATCCGCCGGACATACGCCAGTGGAAGGTCTGCGGAGCGGACCCGGTCCCATGCGGACCAGGCGGCCGTCAGAGCGTCCGCGGTGATGTCGTCCGCGACGTCGTGATCGCCAGTCAGGAGATACGCAAACCGGCTCAGCTCGCGGTGATGTCTCTCGAAGAAGGCATGAAACTCCGCCTGGGTATGGGGATGTTCGGGCTCGTCGTCGGCCGCGACCGCTTCCACTGGCACGCTCCCCGGGCCCGTCGAGGCCGGCGCGTCCGCGGCGCCGGCCGGACAGCCGATGCTGTGGTCGTCTGTCACTGGTTGCAGAGAACCATGAGTTCAGGGCGATGTGCATATGACGGTAGCGACTCGATCGGGTATGCGTCGTGGTACCTGGATGCCGAGTGGGGCGGTCACTGTTAATACGCTCGAAGCAGTGGCTTTACCCTCGGTCCGATGATGTCGGGCTGGCCACACATGGTGATGGTCCTGGCGCGCGTTGGCATCGGCCACGGGGACAGACCCGTCTCGGACCGGCCGAGGCAGCCACATTATAGGACATAGGGGCATAGGACTTGACGGCATAGGGCCGGAGGTGCGAGCCGATGAACCGAGATCCGGGCGGGACGGTCGCGAGGACGGGGCGGCGCACGGATGCGCGACGCCGGTCCAGCGGGATGGCCGGCGATCAGGCCGCGGCGAGGGTCGAGCGGCCGACATGGGATGCTAGGAAGATGTTTCCGCCGCGACGCCCGCCGGGTACGGCGAAATCTGTGTCTGTCCTGTCTACCCGGTCTGGTCTGTTTACCCCGTCTGTCGCGATGCCCGAGGCCGTCCGTCCCCATCGCCCGAGTCCCCCGCCCCCGCTCGATCCGGACGCCCCGATCCCGGATGATCCAGGCCCGCTCCTGCCCGACGCTCCTGACCTGCCGCCGGCTCCGCACGAGCCCTCGCCGTATACCGAGCCGGCTCCCGGCTCACCCCAACCGGAGCCCGAGCCGGTCTGAGGCCCGAGCCGGCGTCGTCCACCCCACCGGAACATCTGTACGGCCGTGGCATGAACATGCCCGCACGCCGGATGATGCCGCGGCGTCGCGTGCCGAGGAGCCGTAGCGTGTGACGGGTGCATGCTGTGACGGTGAAAGCGCCCGGTGGGCCCGAGGTCATGACGTGGTCGACGGTGGCTGACCCTCCTGCCCCGGGGCCCGGCGAGGTCACCCTGGAGGTGGTTGCGACGGCGGTGAACCGCGCGGACCTGCTCCAGCGGCAAGGTTTCTACCCGCCGCCGCCCGGCGCCTCTGAGATCATCGGGATGGAGTGCTCCGGGCGGGTGGCGGCTCTCGGCGTCGGCGTGGACCGGGTCGAGGTCGGGGCCGAGGTGTGCGCGTTGCTCAGCGGGGGCGGCTACGCGAGTCGGGTGAACGTGCCGGTCGGCCAGGTGCTGCCGGTCCCGGCCGGGGTCGACCTCATCACGGCGGCCGCTCTGCCCGAGGTGGCCTGCACGGTGTACTCCACGGTCTTCGGCATCGCCGGTCTGCGCGACCATGAGGTCTTCCTCGTGCACGGCGGGGCGTCCGGCATCGGGACCTTCGCGATCCAGGCGGTCCGCGCGCTACGTCCGAACGCGCTGGTCGCGACCACCGCCGGCACTGCGGCCAAACTGGCCAGGGTGCGGGGGCTCGGCGCCCACCTCGCGGTCTCCTACCGCGACGACGACTTCGTTGCCAGGATCCGCGAGACTACCAACGGCCACGGGGCGGACGTCATCCTCGACAACATGGGCGCGGTGTATCTCGCCCGCAACGTCGCCGTGTTGGCCGTGGGAGGCCGCCTGGTAGTCATCGGCCTGCAGGGCGGGGTGAAAGGGGAGCTCAACCTCGGCGCCCTGCTCACCAAGCGGGCGGCGGTCCACGCCGCGTCGCTGCGCGGGCGGCCGGTCGAGGAGAAGGCCGACATCGTGGCCGGTGTCCGCGGCGACTTCTGGCCGGCGATCGAGGCGGGGGCGATCCGGCCGGTCGTCGATCGGGTGTTGCCGATCACCGAGGTCGCGCGGGCACACCAGCATGTGGCTGATTTCGGACATGTCGGAAAGGTAGTACTCACGATCCCGGAATGACTCTCGATGGGTGACACTCGGCGTGACCGTGGAGGCGAAGCCAGTGCCGTGAGAGGCGGATCACGGGGCAGGATAGGGGGCATGACGGATCAACCGGAACCCCGCGTCATGGTCGTCGGGCCTGACGGCGCGCTGCACGAGACCGCGGACTCGGGGGTACTCAACCGACCGGTGCGGCCGCTGGCCCCAGGCGGTGACCAGGCGCTGCAGGCTGCGGAGGACCCGGACGGCGGCAACCCCATCGCCGCGCTGGTCTCCCAGCCCGACAAGGTGATGCGCATCGGCGCCATGATCAAACAGCTGCTGGAGGAGGTCCGGGCCGCCCCGCTGGACGACGCGAGCCGAGTCCGGCTGCGCGAGATCCACCGCAGCTCCATCCAGGAGCTCTCCGACGGGCTTGCCCCGGACCTGCACTCGGAACTCGATCGGCTGTCGCTGCCGTTCGACGAGGAGCGCACGCCGTCAGATGCCGAGCTGCGGATCGCCCAGGCACAGCTGGTCGGCTGGCTCGAGGGTCTGTTCCACGGCCTGCAGACCGCGCTGTTCGCCCAACAGATGGCCGCCAAGGCTCAGCTCGAGGAGATGCGCCGGCGGGCCTTGCCGAGCGGGCAGCAGCCCGGCAGCGAGACGTTCGGCCGCGGGGCCTACCTCTGACCGTCCGGGACTCGCGAGTCCCCGATCCGTGAGTCCCGGACCACCTGGCCACCTGGCCAGCGGACCAGCGGACCAGCGGACCGCGAGATCGTCTGTGGTCTGTCTGCGGTCGGTTACCGCCGTTCGCGGCTCCGGCCGCCGGTGCACGAACAGCGGGAGATCGTGAACGCGATGGCCTACTGGGTGCGGGCCGGGTGTGCCTGGCGGTCCCGTCACCACGATCCAATCCACGTGATGCCCCGAATGCCGGTGGCGGGACTGTTATGATCCGGCTTGGGCGGAAGATGATCCGCGCCTGGGATGTCGTCAGCCATCCGGCACAGCCGCGTCTTGGGATTTATAAAAGTTGAGGTGGCGACGCCAACCTGAACAGGGATCGGTGTAAACGGGGGAATGGAGTCGAAATGAAATAAATTGCGCGTTTCGAACCCTCCACAGGCCTGTGACCTGCGATGATGCTCTCGATCACGTATTTGTTACTTCATTACGTCCCCTATCGGGATTTCAATCTGATCGCGCTCGGTGGTTTCAGTGTTA
>NZ_CDWRCM010000004.1:11887-26191 GCF_977927585.1 Frankia sp. CcWB2
CCCATCAGAATCTTTTCGCCAGAACCGTGGTAATCAAGATTATCAATGCTGCCCTGGGAGGCGGCGACGCCGCCCGCCGTTTCAGCCGTGAATGCCAGGCGGTTGGCAGGCTGTCCCATCTTCCGGAGGTCGTGAGCGTCTTCGGAGCAGGAACGACGGCTGACGGAAGACCGTTCACCGTCATGCAGTACCTCCGCGATGGCTCCCTGGCCGAGCGGATCCGGGACGGTGGCGCGCTGTCCGTGCCGGAGGCCATCGGTGTCGGCACGCGGCTGGCCCGGGCGCTTGTCGCCGCGCACGGCGCCGGCATAATCCACCGGGACATCAAGCCCAGCAACCTGCTCGTCACCCCGGACGGGCATATCGTTCTCAGCGACTTCGGTACGGCCGCCATCATGGCCGATCCGGGTGCGTCCGCAAGCCTTGCCGTTTATACTCCCATCCACTGCGCGCCAGAGGTCCTGAACGGCGGCCAGTACGGAACCGCTGCGGATGTCTACGCCTTCGGGTCCCCCCTGCACACCCTGCTCGCGGGTGTCGCGCCCTTCGCGCCCCGTCCCGGTGACGGGCCGGCGACCATACTTCGGCGCATACTTGCCGGGAACGTGCCCGAGCTGCCGGTGAACATCCCGCCGGAGCTGCGGAGCCTGATCCGACGGATGATGGCCCTCGATCTGGAGCGGCGACCTTCCGTCACAGAGATCGTCGAGGAGCTTGACGCTCTTGGCCGCAACGTCGGGACCAGCGCGCTGGGGGTCTCACCGGCATCCTCCGTTCCCTTGGACGACACCGTTCTCAGCGATCCGGAGGGTTCCCTGAGAACGGCGTCCGACGGCAGCCAGGGCGCGCCGAGAGCGAGGGACACGAGCGAGTCGCCAACCATCGTGCACCACAAGGTTTCTGAAGGCGACCGCGCACCCGGTCGGCCAACGGATGCGCGAGGCCTACGGCGGGGCCGGAGACTGGTCGTTCCCGCGGTCGTCCTCACCGTCCTCCTGCTGGCATCCGGGGCCATGGTCGGCGTCTGGCGCCTGACGGCGATTTCGGCGGGCGGACCGGCGACCGTTGCTCCCTGGACCCCACCGGCTCACCCGACCCTCCGCACGCCGACGACCAGCCCCGCGTCGCCGCGAACAGCGCCAGCCATGGTCACCGCGCCCGCGCCCGCGCCCGCGCCCGCGACCGTGGCCGCGACGCCGAGCGCCGCGCCGTCCCCGACTCCCGCCGTCGTACCGTCGACGACCGTGGCGGAATCAGATCCACCGGACCCGCCTGTGGCCAGCCCGTCAACCGTCCCACGGTTCACGGCGAGTCAGGAAAGCCTCTACGATCTTCTCAAGGCTTCCGTTCTCAATCGTTCGACGTGAAGGGGGCGCGCCGACCTGGAATCGAAATACGACGCGATCGCAGCGATCTCCTGCAAGACGGCAACCGACACCACGTTGGTCTATCTGCGAAAATTCTCCACCCGGAGCGCCTATAACGACTATTTCGCCGGGCAGCGGTCCCACGTGGACGGGACCGGCCGATGCCGCTCCGGGGAGGAGGGGTCCAGCCGGTGGAACCACAACGGCGACGAACGCGGACCGCTTGTCTGCATCCGTCTCAGCAACGGTGACTACCGGATCGCCTGGGGCTTCGACGACGACAAGGTCGCGGTGTCCAAGGAGGGTGCCAGCCTGTCGAGCCTCTACAGCTGGTGGGAGGATCACGCGAACCTGCTGACGTCCTAACCGTCCAGGATGTGAGAACCCCGTCGGCCCGGCGGCGGGGTGACCAGGTACGAGAGCATCCGCGTCCGTCCCCGGAAGGCCCGGCGGTCAGTTCGCCGGGCTGACCGAGGACATGCTGAAGTCGGGGATCCGTACCGCGGGCATGCGGGTGAGCGTGAACCAGTCCGCCCATTCCCGCGCCATGGTGCGGGTGGTGGCGCCGATCTCGGCCAGGCGGCCGAGCAGGTCGACCGGTGACTCGTTGAAGCGGAAATTGTTGACGGCCCCGGTGACCTCACCGTTTTCCACCAGGTAGACCCCGTCCCGGGTGAGGCCGGTGAGCAGGAGCACCTCGGGATCGACTTCGCGAATATACCACAGGCTGGTGAGCAGGAGCCCGCGTTTCGTCGAGGCGATCATCTCCTGCAGCGACGCGGAGCCTCCGCCGTCCAGGATCAGATTGTCGATCATCGGGGTGGTCGGGACCCCGGTGGCACGGGCGGACGCGCGGGTCTCCACGAGGGCGGCGAGGGTGCCGTCCGAGATCCAGTCGGTGGGCCTCAGCGCCAGCCCGTTGTCGAAGATACTGGACATCGACGAGGAGGACTGCGCGGTCACGAAGGGGGTCGTCGCGAGTTCCGGGTCGTGCGGATCGCTGGCCAGCCGCAGCCCCGCCGGTCCGATCGCCTCGCCGAGACGCGTGCCGCCGCCGGCCCGGCTGAAGACCGTCCGGCCCTCGGCCGCGTCCCGACCGGCAGCCGTCCAGTACATGTAGATCATCAGATCCGCCACCGCGGAGGGCGGCAGCAGCGTCTCGTACCGGCCGGCCGGCAGTTCCAGCGACCGTTCGCACCAGGCCAGCCGGTCGCGCAGCGCCGCGTCGGTATCCGCGACGTCGACGTCGGTGAAGTCACGGGTCGACTGGCCGTGCCAGACCGAGCCACCGGGAACGCCGCTCTTGGCGTTCCACTCCACGCTGCCGGTCGGCTGGCTGTACCGCAGCCGTAGCCCCGTCGACGTCCCGAGCCACGTGGTGGTCAGATTGTGCTCGGCGAAGCCGAACAACCGCCGCCCGCCCGCCCGCGCCGCGGCGAACGCCTCCGCGAGGTCCCGGGCGAAGGAGGCGAACACCGTGGTGCTGGTTCGGGCGGCCGGATCGGTGAAGGCCTCGGCCGCGCCGCCCGCCGACCCCGCACCCGCGCCGACGGCCGTTGTGTCCAGCCCGAGCAGGTCCGTGTAGTCCTCGGCATCCTCGGCGTCCCGGGCCGCGTCCTCGGCGGCGCGGACGAGCTCCGCGAGGCCGTCGGCATCGGTGGGATGCGGCAGGTCGGTGGGACGCGCGGTGGGGCGGCCGCCGGGACCGGGGGAGTCGATGGTGGAGGCCGTCCGCACCCCGAACGAGCGGCCGATGACGCTGATAACGGTGATCGACCGGTCCCGGCTGGCGCCGTTGGTCGTCAACGTGTTGTTGGCCCAGCGCAGGTTCACCGCACTGGACTCGGTGGCGATCACTACGCAGCCGTCCGCCTTCGACAGGCCCAGGGCGCGTTCGACGATCTCGTGGGTGGCCTCGCGCACCATGCTTCCTCCGTCGGCTGAGACTGGTTCCGGTCCGGCCGGCCGGCTCATCGACCGGCCTCTCGGCGAGCATTGAGGATGTTGGTGCCGCGGAACAGAGCCGACGGGCAGCCGTGGCTGACGGCCGCGACCTGGCCGGGTTGGCCCTTGCCGCAGTTGAACGCACCGCCCAGCACGTAGGTCTCGGGGCCTCCCACGGCCTCCAGGGACCCCCAGAAGTCGGTCGTCGTCGCCTGGTAGGCGACGTCGCGGAGCTGGCCGACGATGCGACCAGAGCGGATCTCGTAGAACCGCTGGCCGGTGAACTGGAAGTTGTACCGCTGCATGTCGATCGACCAGCTCTTGTCCCCGACGACGTAGATGCCGCGGTCGACCCGGCTGATCAGCTCCTCGGTCGACGGGCCGCCGGGCGCCGGGAGCAGGGAGACGTTCGCCATCCGCTGGATCGGCACATGGGCGGGGGAGTCGGCGAACGCGCAGCCGTTGGAGCGGTCGACACCGAGCACGGCGGCATTGCGGGCCGCCATCGCCCGGTCGAGCTGATACCCGACGAACTGGCCGTCGCGGACGATGTCGAACCGGCGGGTCTGCACGCCCTCGTCGTCGTAGCCGATGGTCGCGAGCCCGTGCAGGGCCGTGCGGTCCCCGGTGACGGTCATCGCCGGGGAGCCGTACCGCAGCGTGCCCAGCTGGTCGAGGGTGACGAAGGAGGTACCGGCGTAGGCGGCCTCGTAGCCGAGCGCCCGGTCGAGCTCGGTGGCGTGCCCGATCGACTCGTGGATCGTCAGCCACAGGTTCGACGGGTCGATGACCAGGTCGTACGGCCCTGGTTCGACCGAGGAGGCCCCGGACTTCTCGGCGAGCAGACCTGGGATCAGGTCGATCTCGCTCTCCCAGTCCCAGCAGCCGGCCGCGGGGCCCGCCACCAGCCACTCCCAGCCGCGACCGACGGGCGGGGCGATCGTGCGCATCGACTCGAAGCCGCCCGCGGGATCGACCCGGGTCGCCTCGATCTGGCAGATCACCCGCACCCGCTGCTGTGTCGTCGTGGTCCCGGTCAGGTCGGCGTAGTACTTGTTCTCCATCACCGCGCTGAACCGGCCGTCGACATGGTCGACATCGTGCGCCGCGAACAGCGTCCGACACAGGCCGCCGACCCGTTCGACCCGGTCCCGGGCGTCGACCGCGAACGGGTCGGTCGCGTAGGCCGAGACCCAGACCGCGTCGGTGTGGGTCGGTTCCGGGGCGAGTTCGACCGGTTCGGAGTTGAGCGGGGCGGCGACCTGGGCCATCGCGACGGCCTCGCGGGCCAGCCGCGCCGCCTCGTCCGTCGTCAGGTCGACGCCGGCGGCGAAACCCCAGGTGCCGCCGTGTACCACCCGGACAGCCAAACCCAGCGTCGCGCCTTCATGGCGACTTTCCAGCGAGGTGTCGCGGAACGACAGCGAGGAGTCCTTGAGCCGTTCGATGCGGATGTCGGCGTGCGTCGCGCCGAGATCACGTGCGGTCTGCAGAGCCGCGTCGGCGAGCGCGGTGCGCGGCAGCGCGAGGAACTCGCCGTCGATCTCGTGAGCCGGCAGCCCGGATGAGGCCGAGTTCTGGACGAGGGTTGCCATGCCCCTATCCTGGCCCGTCTGTGCGACGGATGTCGGGGCGGCATGCTCGGATGACGCTGCGCATGCAGACGCTGCGAGAGCGCGAGACCGGGAGGCGCTGCCGTGTCCGGATCCGGCCGGGCAGGCATCAACGCCGCGGTCCGCCGGGAATCCCCGTCGTCGGCCGGGAACCGGCCGGAGGGTATTCACGAAGAGTGCCCGGCCCGGTATGCGGCCCGGTCGGGATCGGGATGGACCAGAATACCCAAGAAGATCATTGTAGTTATGGGAAAAGACGCTCCAGGACGATCGCGACCCCGTCCTCATCATTCGACACGGTGATCTCGTCGGCGGCGGCCAGTACTTCGGGATGGGCATTCGCGACGGCGACCGCGTATCCGGCCCAAGCGAACATCGGTAGATCGTTCGGCATATCTCCGAACGCGATGACGTCGGCGGCGATCACCCCCCGCCCGGCGGCGAGTTCAGCCAGTGCCACCGCCTTCGACACCCCCGGTCCCGCGATCTCGAGAAGGTCCGCGCTGGAGGTTGTGACGACGGCGTCCATCCCGGCGAGTTCGACGATGGCGTCGTACACCTCCGTAAACGGAGCGCCGCCCCGCCGGACAAGCAGTTTCGTCGCCGGCAGGACGCCCAGCAGCTCCGAGAACTCCGCGACGATCTCCTCGGGATCGGGCCACATCGTCTCGAAGGCGGGTTCCCGGCCGAAGCGCACGCCGCTCTCGACCGCGAACACCGCGTCGGGAACCGCGGCGCGGATCGCCGCCGCCAGCCGCAGGGCCGTGGCCGACTCCAGGCAGCGATGGCTGACCGGCTCGCCGGAGTCGAGATCGAAGACCAGCGCGCCGTTCGCGCAGATCGCGAGCCCAGAGACCTCGGTCTGGGCGACGACGCCGGCCATCACCCGACTGGGTCGTCCCGTCACGAACACCACGGTCGCCCCGGCGCGTTCCACCCGGCGCAGCGCCCCGCGGGTGCGTTCGGACACCGTGCCGTCGCTGCGGATCAGCGTCCCGTCCAGGTCGGTGGCGATGATCGCGGGCGGAAGCACAGTCATCAAGTTAACCAGCAACATGGCGGCCGGTGGAGGGACTCCGTCGCACCGGCTCGCCGGCTGGCCGCGGAGCGCGTGTCTGTGGTCGTCGTGTGCCGCTCCGCGCCGCGGGCCTGCGGGGCGGAGGTCGTCCGCCCGGTGACGGGTAGCATGCCGAGCATGGTCCCTGCCGATCGGCCCGCCGTGCCATCCGTCGGCGCATCCGATTCGTCGAATGTATCCAACCTGAAAACATTCGACGAACTCTTCGTCGAGCTTGCCGAGAAATGGCGGCGTCGGACACCCGGCTCGGGAACTGTCGCCGCGCTCGATCAGGGCGTCCACCATCTGGGCAAGAAACTGGTCGAGGAGGCCGCTGAAGCGTGGATGGCGGCCGAGCACGAAGGCCGGGGAAGGGCCGCCGAGGAGATCTCCCAGTTACTCTACTGGAGTCAGCTGCTGATGATTTCTCTAGGCCTTTCGTTAGACGACGTATACTCCCATCTGTGATCGATTCCCTGTCCTTTCTCGTAGACGCTGAGTAGTGACGATGCTTCGTATCGCGGTTCCGAACAAGGGGGCGTTGTCGGCCGCCTCCGGTCAGTTGCTCTCCGATGCCGGCTACCTCGCGCGGCGCGAGGGGAGCGAGCTGGTGGTCGCCGACGTCGAGAACGACATCGAGTTCTTCTTCCTGCGCCCTCGGGATATCGCTGTCTACGTCGGGTCGGGTCGTCTCGATCTTGGTATCACCGGGCGCGATCTCCTCCTCGACAGCAATGCCGCCGCCGAGGAGCTCGTTCCGCTTGGATACGGGTTCGCCACGTTTCGTTACGCCGCTCCGGAGGGGACGCTCGCGGACATCACGGAGCTCGCCGGCAAGCGGATCGCGACGTCGTTCCCCGCGCTGGTCCGGGCCGACCTTGCCGGTCGGGGGGCCACCCCGGGTGGCATCGTGACTTTGGACGGTGCGGTCGAGACGGCGGTGCGGCTCGGCGTCGCCGACGCGGTCGCCGACGTGGTCGAGACCGGCCGTACGCTCAAGGCCGCGGGTCTGGAGCTGCTCGGCGAGCCGGTCCTGCACTCGGAGGCCATCGTGATCGCCAAGAGGGGCGCCGATCTGTCCCCTTCGCATGAGCGTCTGCTGCGCCGGATCCAGGGGGTTCTGGTCGCCCGGCGGTACGTGATGATGGACTACGACGTTCCGACGGCCGTGCTCGACAAGGCATGCGAAATCACACCTGGCTACGAGTCCCCGACGATCTCTCCGTTGCAGCGCGAGGACTGGGTCGCGGTGCGGGCGATGGTGCTGCGCGCCGAGGTCAACCGCATGATGGACGATCTCTGGGAGCTGGGTGCCCGGGGCATCCTCGTCTCCGGGATTCAGGCCTGCCGCCTGTAATCCCTGCTACCCGGAGCTACCTGTGCAGGATGAGCGACATGCCCTCGTTGCGGGTAGCGGTGCTGAGGAACTGGCCACGCACCGCGGATGTCACCGTGGTGGCCCCGGGCTTGCGCACACCGCGCATCGACATACACAGGTGCTCCGCCTCAATGACGACCATCACTCCGCGCGGGTCGAGCACCTCGACGAGGGCGTCCGCGATCTGCGAGGTCAGCCGTTCCTGGACCTGCGGGCGACGGGAGTAGAGGTCGACCAGCCGGGCGAGCTTCGACAGGCCCGTGATCTGGCCCTTGCTGTTGGGGATGTAGGCGACGTGCGCCTTGCCGGAGAACACGACCAGGTGATGTTCGCACAGCGACGAGAAATCGATGTCACGGACCAGCACCATCTCGTCGTGGCCCTCATCGAAGACGGTGGTCAGGACCTCGGAGGGATCCCGGCCAAGACCCTCGACGGCTTCCCGGTACGCCCGCGCGACCCGGTCCGGGGTCTTGCGAAGACCCTCGCGGTCCGGGTCCTCGCCGATCCCGATCAGTAGCTCACGAACTGCGCGTGCGACTCGGTCATGGTCGAAGGGACGGGCCTGCCGCGGCCTGCCATTGCCCGGCGCCGGGGTTGACACAGCCGGTCCGTCGCCGTCGGCGATGGGGTCCGGGATGCCGAAACCGTCCATTCCTGGGGCCTCCGCCGCGGGAGATGATTCACCTCGTCGTTCGCCCGCGGCAGTGGACGCCCCGTCGGAATAAGACGTCAACGGCGTCTCCTCTCGTCGTCGCTCGGCCAGCTCGGCGGGGCCCACGGGTTGGCGATCCTCGGCCCGTCATGGGCCGGACCTTCGCCTCCGGGGGGCGCCGGCGTGCCCCGGCCCTGGGGATAACCGTGCCCCCCGGGGCTGCCATTCCCACCCGGACCACCGACATCCGTGCCGTGCGGTACCCCCCCGCCCGGACCGGGCGGGTCGACCCCGGGGCCCGAGCCCGCGGGTGCCCCCGGCACGCCGGTGGGCTGACCGTGACCGCCGGCCCCGTTGCCCCCGGTTCCGTTGCCGCCCGGTCCGCGTCCGGCGGCACCATTACCGTGGCCCGGGTCGTTCACCAGGTCGGCGACATCCGCCGTCAGCAGGCCGAGCTCGGCCGGAGTCTGCACCGGTGGCCGGTCGGAGGGGACGCGACGCCCCACCCCGGTGTAGATGCCACGCACGGGGCGTTTCTGGACCGTCGCGAAGACCTCGGCGACCTCGTCCTTACTCAGCGTCTCGGTGTCCATCAGCCGCAATACGAGGTTGTCCAGGACGTCCCGGTAGGTCACCAGGATCTCCCAGGCCTCGTCGTGTGCGGCCTCGATCAGCCGGCGCACCTCGATGTCGATCTCACTGGCGACCTCCTCGGAGTAGTCGCGTTGGTGGCCGACCTCCTTGCCGAGGAAGACCTCGCTGTTCTCGGTGCCGAACTTGATCGCGCCGAGCTTGTCGCTCATCCCGTACTGGGTGATCATTGCTCGCGAGATCTGGGTGGCCTTCTCGATGTCGTCGCTCGCCCCCGTGGTCGGGTCGTGGAACACCAGCTCCTCCGCGGTGCGCCCGCCGAGGAGGACGGCGAGGCGGTCGAGCATCTCCGAACGGGTCGAGAGGTACTTGTCCTCCAGGGGAAGCTGCATCGTGTACCCGAGCGCGCGCCCCCGGGGCAGGATGGTCACCTTGTGCACCGGGTCGGAGTTGGGCAGTGCGTGCGCGACCAGGGCGTGGCCGCCCTCGTGGTAAGCGATGCGCTTCTTCTCCTTGTCGCTCATCGCGCGGGTCTTGCGCTCCGGTCCCGCCATCACGCGGTCGATGGACTCCTCGAGCAGCGCCGACGAGATGAATTTCAGGTTGGAGCGGGCGGCCAGCAGGGCCGCCTCGTTCAGTACGTTGGCGAGATCGGCACCGGTGAACCCGGGGGTCCGCCGGGCGATGACCATCATGTCGGCGTCCGGGCCGATCGGCTTGCCCTTGGAGTGCACCCGCAGGATGGCCTCGCGGCCGAGCAGGTCCGGCCGGTCCACGACGATCTGCCGGTCGAAGCGGCCGGGCCGCAGCAGGGCCGGGTCGAGGATGTCGGGCCGGTTCGTCGCGGCGATGAGGATGACCCCGCCCTTGACGTCGAACCCGTCCATCTCGACCAAGAGCTGGTTGAGCGTCTGCTCCCGCTCGTCGTGGCCACCGCCGAGTCCCGCTCCGCGGTGGCGGCCCACGGCGTCGATCTCGTCGACGAAGACGATGGCGGGCGCATTGGCCTTGGCCTGTTCGAACAGGTCGCGGACCCGGCTGGCGCCGACACCGACGAACATCTCGACGAAGTCGGAGCCCGAGATGGAGTAGAAGGGCACCCCGGCCTCACCCGCGACGGCCCGGGCCAGCAGCGTCTTGCCGGTTCCTGGCGGGCCGTAGAGCAGGACCCCCTTGGGGATCTTGGCTCCGATCGCCTGGAACTTGCCCGGGTTTTCGAGGAACTCCTTGATCTCCTCGAGCTCCTCGATGGCCTCGTCCGCACCGGCCACGTCGGCGAACGTCGTCTTCGGCGTGTCCTTGCTCACCAGCTTCGCCTTGGACTTGCCGAAGTTCATGACCCGGTTACCGCCGCCCTGCATCTGGTTCATGAAGAAGAACAGCAGAAGGACGACCAGCAGTACGGGCAGCAGGTTTAGCAGGAGCGAGACCAGGATGTTTCCACGGTCGACCGAGACGTCGTAGGCGACCCGCGTGTTGCGGAGCTCGTTCGCCAGGACGACACCCTGTTCGGTGACATAGGACGACTCGAACTTCTGGCCGTCCTTCGTCTGGATCTGGATGAGCTGCTTCGAATCCTGGATCTTGGCCTTCGCCACCTGGCCTTCGTCGATCTGCTGCTGGACGAAGTTCAGGTCTCGCTTGCCGTACTCACTGGGACCCGAGAGGACACCCGTCGTGAGAATGATCACGAACAGGACCAGGAGCAGCAGTGGCACCCAGCCGCGGAAAATTCTTCTTGGAGTCATCTGTCTGGAGCACCGGACACGAGCGCTCCACCCTCCTGACGTGTGTGCTGCCCTCGATCGGGATTCCCTTGTGCCGAGGGTACCGCCGGTGCGCGCATCTCACCGCGTGTACATCCGACCAACGGATCGGCGGCCCGCGCTGTTCCGATCGTGGCGGTCTGATGGTGTTCGGTGTTTCGCTCGTGGCGGATGCGGCGATCGAGGGCGTATCCGAGCGGGCGGAAGGCCGGCAGGTTCAGGCCGGGGCGCCCCGCTCGATCGCCGCGGGTGTGAGGGTCCCGACAAACGGCAGGGTTCGATAATACTCCGAGTAGTCAAGACCATACCCGACGACGAACGCGCCGGGAATATCGAAGCCGACATATCGGACATCTACGTCCACGGTGACAGCTTCGGGCTTACGGAAGAGCGCCAGGACCTCGAGCGAGGCGGGGCCGCGTGAGCGCAGGTTCTTCAGCAGCCAGGACAGGGTCAGCCCGGAGTCGATGATGTCTTCGACCACCAGGACGTCCCGGCCCTCGATCGACCGGTCCAGATCCTTGAGGATGCGCACCACGCCGGACGAGGAGGTCGACGACCCGTACGAGGAGACCGCCATGAACTCCATGGTCAGCGGGACCGTCAGCGCGCGGGACAGGTCCGCCATGACCATGACGGCGCCCTTGAGCACGCCCACGAGCAGGATCTCCCGGCCGGCGTAGTCGGCGTCCACTCTGGCCGCGAGCTCGACGATCTTCGCGGCGATCTCGTCCGAGCTGACCAGGACCTCGGCGATGTCGGGATGCGGGCTGTGCCGGAGGCCGTCATGGGCGCCTCCGGCGTCGGGGGTCGTCGTCGCGGCCTGACTCACCTGGTCGTCCTCCTCGATGTGTGGCGGGGTGGCGGCATCCGGCTGTCGGGCGGCGGGGCCGGCTGACGACGGTGGAGGAACCACCGGCCCGGTCAGCGTGACCCTGTTCTCCCATCGCCGGGCGAGCACGCCGGTGGGAAGCGGTACCGGCTTCTGTCCGCGCCACCGCGTTACCAACTCCTCCACCGCCCAGATGTGCTCCGCGCGCAGCGCGGAGGCCGACGCTCCGACGTCGATGGCCGCCCGGCGCAGCAGCCGACCGCGGAGCGCCGCGGTGAGCCCGGCCAGTGCGGCGACGTCGAAGGCGACCTCGCCGGTGCACGGCCGGCCACGAGCCATGACGACCTTGCCGTAGACCTCGGCGGCCATGGCGTCCAGGGCGTCCGCGTCGGCCCGCAACAGATCGGCACTGCGCGCCAGCGACTCGGCGATGCCCGGGCCGAGCTCCGTCTCCAGCACCGGCAGGACCGTGTGACGCACCCGGGACCGGGTGAACGCCGGGTCCCGGTTCGTCGGGTCGTCCCACACCTCGAGCCCCTCGGCGAGGCAGGCGGCCCTGGTGTCCGCGCGGCGGATCCCGAGCAGTGGCCGGCGAAGCAGGCCGTCGTCGGCCGACATCCCCCCGAGGGACCGGGCGCCCGCGCCCCGCGCGAGCCTCAGCAGCACCGTCTCGGCCTGGTCGTCCAGCGTGTGGCCGAGAAGCACCGCTTGGGCGCCGAGCCGATCGGCGGCCGCCGCGATCGCGGCCCGCCGTGCCTGTCGGGCGATCCCCTCGGAGCGAGCAGTGTGCTCGGTCAGGACCTCCGCCGGATCCAGGCCGAGGGCCCGACCCTGGCGGGCGACGCGCTCCGCCCGTTCGGGTGAGCCGGCGTCCCAACCATGATCGACCGTGACCATGCCGGCCCGCAGGGCGCGGCGGGGGGCGACGAACGAGAGGGCCGCGGCGAGTGCCAGGGAGTCCGGGCCGCCGGAGCAGGCGACCAGCACCAGTCCGCCGGGTGGCAAGTCGGTGACCGCGCGGCGAACCGCCAGCCTGACTGCCGCGACCGCGGGAGCGGGAGATCTCGACGAGTGAACCGTGCGCGGAGCCGGATCGCCCGGTCGGACGTCGCCGGCATGGCCGGCGTGGTCCTCACCAGCGATCGGTGGGGTCACAACGTCGGCCGGAAGGCGGACGTGGAACAGCCCGGGGAGTCGGCGACCCCCGCGGCCCCGACGACCATGGTGCTCACGCCGAGATCGGCGGGCGGCTGCCCAGGACCCGTTGCATCCAGGCGGTGGGATCGACCAGCTCGGCGCGGGTCGGCAGCGCCGCCGGTGACTCCCAGACGGTGTTGAAGCCTGTCACCCCGGCCTGCGCGACCACCGCACGCACGAACGCCCCCCCCTGGCGGTACTGCTGCAGCTTGAGATCGAGACCGAGGAGCCGGCGGACGAACCGGTCGATCGGCGATCCCCCGCCGCGGCGACCCTCGAACTTCGTCCGGATGTCGGCGACGGTGGGTACAATCTTCGGTCCCACCGCGTCCATCACCTGGTCGGCGTGGCCCTCCAACAACGTCATGATGGCCTGGAGGCGGTCGAGAACCGCTCGCTGGGCCGGGGTCTGCAGCGCCTCCACGACGCTCGGGCTGTCGGCTCCCCGGTCGAACACCGCCCCGCGCAGCGCGCTCATCGCCGAGTGGACGCGGTCCGCGAGGACGTCTGGATCGAGGTCCGTGGCCTCAATGAACGCGGTGATCTCGGACTCCAGGTGGGTCCGCAGCCACGGCACGGCGGTGAACTGACTGCGATGGGTCTGCTCGTGCAGGCATACCCACATCCGGAAGTCCCGCGGCACGACCCCCATGGCTGCCTCGGCGTGCGCGATGTTCGGTGCGACCAGGCTGAGGCGCCCGACCGACCCCGGCACCCCGACCGACCCCGGCACCCCGAGCGACCCGGGCACGTTGAGCGGACCCGGATCGTCCCTCCCAGCCTGGTACTCCTCCGGCGGCAGGAAGACCTCGTACTGGCCCAGCACCTTGCCGGCCAGATAGGCCAGGGCTGTGCCGATCTGGACCCCCGTGACCCGCCGACCGACCGCCGCGGCGAGGTTGCCGCGCTGCTGTTCGGACAGTTTGTCCAGCAACGGGGAGGTCAGCACCCGCAGACCGGCGACGTTGGAGCGGACCCACTCCGGCCGGTCCACCACGGTGATGGGGGTGGCCGGCCCGGCGGGAGTGAGCCGGGTGTAGTCCTCGACGTGCCGCTCGGCCTCGACGGCCAGTCGCCGCAGCTCGGAGACGACCTCGCCGGCCTGCTCCCGCGAGATCTGCGGGCCGGGGCGAACCAGTTTTCTCGCCGTCGTCACGGCGAGTTCCCAGTCGACCAGCTCGGCGTCCACGAATCTGAGCGTACCGGGCTCGCCCGTCGTCTGCGTCCGGTCATGGACCGTGCCGAGAACGGGACGGGACGCGCCGGGGGCGCCGACGGTCCCGCTCAGGCCGACGGTCCCGCTCAGGCCGGTGGGCGCGATGGTGCCGGCGGGATCGCCGCGGTCGTCGACCGGGCCGGGGTGCATCCGCAGCCGGCGAGCGCCGCGGCGGCCCGGTCGAGGGCGGCCTTGGTGCCGCCCGCCTCTTCGGCGGGCGAGAGGAACGCGAAGAGGAGCAGCCTGCCGTCCGCGTCGACGAGCTGGCCCGCGAGGCTGCTGACGTTGTGCAGAGTGCCGGTCTTCGCCCGGACATCGCCCGCTCCGATGGCGGTGTCGCCAGTGGTGTAGCGGTCACCCAGCGTACCGGAAAACCCGGCTACCGGCAGCCCCGTGAGAACGGTGCGCAGCGCCGGCCGACCGGGGAGGACCGCGGCGCGCAGGATGGCCACAAGGGTCATGGGCATGATCAGGTTCGCGATGGACAAGCCGCTCACGTCGGCCAGTGTCATCCCGGCGACGGGGATGCCCGCCTCGGCGAGGACGCCCCTCACTGCGTGGGTGGCGCCGGCGAACGAGGCGGGCAGGCCCCGCCGGTGGGCGACGAGCCGTCCCAGGCTCTCGGCGAGATCGTTGTCTGACTGGGTGAGCATGCGTTCGACCAAGACCCGCACCGGAGGGCTGTAGA
>NZ_CDWRCM010000004.1:26555-41168 GCF_977927585.1 Frankia sp. CcWB2
CCGCCGCGACCCGCTGCGCGGCCGGGTCCGCCGGGCCGGTGGCCACCGATCCGACGGATATTCCGGCGGTCGTGAGCGCCGCGGCGAAGGCCGTGGTCGCGGCGGCGGCCGGGGTGGGGCTGCGCGGTCCGGCGGCTCCCGGTGCCGACCGTCCGGCGTCGACCTCCAGCGCCGAGACCGGGGCGACGTCCCCGTCGGTCACGTAGTTGTCGCGCCATCCCGGCGCCCGGTCCGGACCGACGAACAGCCCTCCGTCGCCGATCACCCGAGCCGCCGAGGTGATACCCGCGGCCCGGACCTGAGCGGCGAGATCGCTCAGCCGGGCCAGGGCCGGATAGCCGTCGGGCGCGGTGGAGGCGGTCAGGGTCGGATCCCCGCCGCCGACGAGCCACAGTGTTCCGCCTGATGTGCGGGCGTTCCCGCCCGCGGGCGGGCTGTAGACCACCGTGGTCCGCAGCCGGTCGTCGGGGAAGGTGGTCAACGCGGCGGTGGCGACCGCGGTTTTCAACGTGGAGGCCGGTGCCACGGGGATGCGGGACCGGACGTCAAGGAGCACCCGACCCGACTGCGCGTCGACGACGAAGGCCGCGGGCCGCGCCAGGACGGGATCACCCAGCGGACCGGCGAGGCGGGCCGCCACCGCCGCGGGCTGCGGGATCGGCGCGGCCGGATCGAGACCGCCGAGTACCGCGGTGCCCGCGCGGTCGGACCCGCTGCCGGCGAGCTCCGCGGCTGACCCGGTGGTGGGACCGAGGGACAGGGACCCGGCGAGCAGCGCGCCGGCCAGGGCGGTGAGCCCCCCTACCCGGGCGACCGGTGCGGCTGACGTCACTAACCGACACTACGCAACCAGCGGGCGGTCGGCGACGGCGCGCCGGGTGAACCCGGATCCGTCGCCGCGGGCATGCCCGGCGGTGTCCCGCCGCGGTAGGACACCAGGGTTTGCGGCGGGATACCAGAGGTGTCGTGCCGGCGGGCGGCACTGGTACGAAGAACGCCCCACCGGGCGTGTCGCCGGTGGCCATCATGGTTCCGGTGCCCGGGAGATCCGGCGGTGGAAACGTGGTGGTGTCGACGGTGCGGTTCGGGTGGGAGGCGGCGTCCGCGACACTAGGTGCGCCGTCGTGGGTGTGATGCCTCGTTGCGGTCACTGGAGTGGGTGGCCCGCGCCCCGGGCGGGGCACATCCGCCGCCTGGCAGAGCACGACGTACGGCACGAGCACGACGTACTGCGCCATGAGCACGGCACGGCTTGAACGAGCACCATGTGACAAACGGCGATCGCCTCGGTGCGGACCGGGCGAAGACGAAGGAGACAGGGAGCGGAGTGGACCTTGAGTTCGATGTGACCATCGAGATCCCCAAGGGGCAGCGCAACAAGTACGAGATGGATCACCACACCGGCCGTATCCGGCTTGACCGGATGCTGTTCACCTCCACCCACTACCCGTCGGACTACGGGTTCATTGAGGGAACCCTCGGGCGCGACGGTGATCCGTTGGACGCCCTCGTCCTGCTGGAGGAGCCGACGTTCCCGGGCTGCCTGGTGCGGTGCCGGACGATCGGCATGTTCGAGATGACCGACGAGAAGGGCCCGGACGACAAGGTTCTCTGCGTGCCGGTGGCCGACGTCCGGCAGGAGCACCTGCGGGATCTGCGGCACCTGCCGGAGTTCGACCGGTTGGAGATCCAGCACTTCTTCGAGGTCTACAAGGACCTCGAGCCCGGTAAGTCGGTGGAGGGCGCCTCCTGGGTGGACCGCAAGGAGGCTGAGCGGGAGATCCTGGCGTCCATCAAGCGGCTGCGCGAGGCGGAGGCCGGGGAGGCGGACGGGCACGACCAAGAGGCCGAACCCAGGTCGGCCTGATCCCTCCGTCCGGTTTGTGGTATCCGTAACGACCTGTCCCACGTCCCAAGCGGGGTGGGACAGGTTCAGGAACCCACGGGACGAGCCCGGAGCGATGCAAGTTGACAGGTCATGGACCGGTGAGCTGTGAGACCATGATCCCTGTTAACTGGGCCATGCCCTGGTGGGAGGGGGAGCGAGCCGGAGGCGGGGATTGAACCCGCGACCTATCGCTTACGAGGCGATTGCTCTGCCACTGAGCTACTCCGGCGAACGGCCAGGATCGCACTGGCCCGGGTCGAGTATGCCAGATGCGTGGGCGGGCTCGACCCGGCGGTGGTCCGGTGGTTGTGCGCGGGCCGAGATGCCCGCCGTCGCCCCGGATCCCAGCCCTCCACGGTGACGCCACCAGTGGCGGGCACGGTTTGGAAGGCCTCCGTCTCGGGCTGTCATGGTGAGGGATGCGCTATGTCGCCAAAATGGCCCTGAGTCGGCAAATTATTCGCTTTATGTCACATTTAGCTAGCTTTGGATGCTGCAACACCGTAAATCACCACCCCCGGTCGCAGTGGTTCCGGTGAGGATGCGTAGGGTTTCGCACCATGACCGGGGCCGGAGACGCTGCACCAGCAGTGACGACGCGAGGAGCCTCGCTCCTCGTCGCTGAGGACGATGAGGCATCTCGCATAGCACTTGCGCGCAGTCTGGAGAGATTCGGTTATCGGGTGCTGGAGGCCGCGGACGGCGAGGCCGCTCTTCGGCTCTTCCAGACCACCGAGATCGATCTGGTGGTGCTGGATGTCGCGATGCCCAGGATGGACGGCTTCGCCGTCCTGAGCCACCTCCGCCAGACCAGCGAGGTTCCGGTGATCATGCTCACCGGGCGGGCCGAGGAGGTCGACCGGGTGGTCGGCCTCGAGCTGGGCGCGGACGACTACGTCGTGAAGCCCTACTCGCTGCGAGAACTGGTGGCCAGGGTGCGTGCCCGGCTTCGCCGGCGGCCGGCGGAACCGCCGCCGCAGCGCACCGGGGACGGCAGCGACCCGCTCGTCTACGGAGACGTCTCCATCGACCTGCGGGCCCGCGAGGTCGCCGTCGCCGGGGAGCGCATCGATCTGACCGCGCGCGAGTACGAGCTGCTGGCCTTCCTCGCCCGGCATCCTCGGCGGGTCTTCAGCCGGGAGGAACTCCTCGAGCAGGTGTGGGGCACGCGGTTCCAGGACCCCGCCACCGTCACCGAGCACGTCCGGCGGGTACGAACCAAGGTCGAGGGTCGTCCACCGCAGCGCCGGCTGGTCACGACCCTGCGCGGGATGGGCTACCGCTTCGACCCGTGACGTCCTCCCCGCCGGGCCGTCGTTTCCCCGCCGGCTGTCGCATCCCCGCCGGCTGTAGAGGTGCTGTCCGGGGGGGAGCATCCCGCTGGGCCGCCGGGGTAGGCGGCGTCGTGGACCTGCCGGGAGGCGCAGGCATCCGCGCGGTCGCACGAGGTCCGGCCCCCGCCGTCGAGAACCACGACCACCTGCTGGCGCGGAACATCGTGCCGCACGACCCGGCCCGCACCGTGTGGGGTCGTCGCCCGGTCTCCGACCGCGGGCACGGCTTCGGCGAACTCCTCGTAGAGGGGATGTTCGTAACGCAGGCAGCACATCAGCCGGCCGCAGGACCCGCTGATGCGCATCGGATTGAGGGCGAGGTTCTGCTCCTTGGCCATCCGCAGGCTCACCGGCTCGAAGTCGTTGAGAAAAGTAGCGCAGCACAGGTCGCGGCCGCAGGAACCGATCCCGCCTTGAACCCGGGCGCTGTCGCGGGCGGACAGTTGCCGTAGCTGGACCCGTGCCGCCAGCGTCCGGTTGAGATCCCGTACCAGCTCACGGAAGTCGACGCGGCCCTCCGCGCTGAAGTAGACTGTGTAGCCGCCGGTGGCCATCACGTGGTCGACGTCGACAATCTTTATCGGCAGGTCATGCTCACGGGCTAGGCGACGGGCCGCGACGCGCGCCCGGGCGCGCCGGCGCCGGGAGACCTGCTCGCGCTGGATGTCGGACGCGTCGGCCATCCCGACGAGCACCGGCAGGTCGCCGATGTCGTCGCTGACCCACTGGGGCGCCCACATGCAGGTGGCGACCTCGGGGCCCTCCTCGCTGGGGACGAGCACCCGGTCGCCGACCCGGGGGCTGCAGGAACCAGGATCGGCATAGTAGAGCTTGCCTCGTGGGGAGAACGCCACCGCGCACATCATCGGCATCCGACCGGTCACCTCCCTGCGCCCGCCCGCCGGGTCCCGCCCGGGCGGACATGGTCGAACGGCATGTCCGCGTCGCGATCAGGATATGCCCGGCCTTCCGCCCAGACAGGCCATTACGCCGGTTCGTCCCCACCGCCGGTCGCGGGTCGCGGATTGCGGGTTGCCGGTCGTCAGGCGTCGCGTAGTGCGAGGGTGAGCGACTCCACCGCGAGCAGCGGGACGAGACCGGGATTCCTGGCCAGCGACGCCCGGGTCGTGAGGACGGCCTCCAGCCGGCGCAGTGTCTGTTCCGGAGTGGAGGCCGCGGCGTATCCGGCGGCCTCGACGCAGTGATCAGGATTGATCGCGTCGACGCCGGCGCCGAGCTGTTGGACCAGGACATCCCGGTACAGCCCCGCGAGGTCCACCAGGGCTCGGTCCAGTGCATCGAGGACGGTGCGGCGACCTCGGCTCTTCTGGGTTCGCTCCAGCTCCTTGAGCGCCCTCGCGGCACCCCGCACCACCATCGTCCGGCCCTTGGCCCCCGCCTTCGGGGCCCGCGCGGACCTGGACTTCCCGCCGACCGCCGTGGCACCGACGCCGAGTGCGGTCTTCAGCGCCTCGGTCTCCACCTCGTCGCGTTCCGCATTCGAGGCCTCCGCGTCGGCGTTCGCCGCGTTCACCAGATCGGCCGCCGCGGCCAGGCAGCCACCGACCTGGCCGAGCCGGGCCGGGATACGCAACACCGCCGCCCGGTTGGCCCGGACCCGCTCATCCGTGGCGAGCCGGCGCGCCAGGGCCAGATGGCCCTGGGAAGCTCGCGCCGCCGTCTCGGCGACCTGCTCGTCGATTCCCTCGCGAACCAGCGCGTCGCGGACGTCCGCGGCCGAGGGCAGCCGTAGCGCGACCGTCCGGCAGCGGGAACGGATGGTGGGCAGCACGTCCTCCACGGAGGGGGCGCAGAGCAGGAACACCGCCCGATCCGCCGGCTCCTCGAGGGCCTTGAGCAGGGCGTTCGCCGCGGCCTCGGTGAGCCGGTCCGCATCGGTGATCAGCAGGATGCGCCAGCGGCCGGCCGTCGGGGCGCTGGCAGCGTCGCGTACCAGCGCGCGCACGTCCTTCACGCCGAGCGAGAGCCCCTCCGGCTGCACGGTTCGCAGATCGGTGGCCGTGTCGGTGAGCACGGTGTGGCAGCCGGTGCACTCGCCGCAGCCCGGCGGCTCGTTCTCGCAGGTGAGGCTTGCGGCGAAGGCACGCGCCGCGTCCTGGTGACCTGCCCCGGCGGGTCCGGTGAACAGCCACGAGTGCGTCATCCCGGCACGGGCAGCGGCCGGCGCGCCGCCTCCACTCGCGAGCCCGGCACTCGCGGCGGACGCCGCGGCGCTCAGCATCGCGACCACCGCGTCCTGCCCGACGAGCGTCTCCCAGATCGTCACTGGGCCATCATCCCCAAGCCGCATCGGTCCGGAGCGCGTCGGTCCGGAGCGCGTCGGTCAGAGCACACCGAGCGGGACGGCCAGCCGATCGATGCGGCTGGCCATGAACGAGCGGATCTCGGCGTGGATCTCCTCCGGTGACCGCGTCGCGTCGAGCGGAAGATAACGATCGGGCTCCTTCTGCGCCAGCCGGCGGAACGCCTCGCGTACCCGGCCATGGAAGGTCGACTTCCCGGCGTCGTCCGCCTCGGCCGGGCCGTCCGGCGGCCCCGGCGGCGGACCGGGATACGCGGCCATCCGCATGCGGCGCAGGACGATCTCTGCCGGCAGATCCAACAGGACCGTGACGTCGGGAAGCAGCGCGTGCGTCGCCCACTGGGCGAGGACGGACAGCTCGTCGGTGCCGATGGCCCGGCTCACGCTCTGGAAGGCGATGAACGAGTCGACGTAACGATCGGTGATGACGATCGCTCCCCGGGCCAGCGCGGGTTCGATCACCCGCGCGACGTGTTCAGCGCGGTCCGCCGCGGTCAGCAGCGCCTCGGTCCGGGCGTGCAGCCGTACCGTCGGGTCGAGGAGCAGTTCCCGCAGGCCCGCTCCCAGCGCGGTGCCGCCGGATTCGGAGGTCACCACCACCTCCCGGCCGGAGGAGGCGAGCCACGTCCGCAGCAGCTCCACCTGGGTGCTCTTGCCGGCGCCATCGACGCCCTCGATCGCGATGAACAGGCCGGCGTGGCGGGGACGTACGGCCGCCGGCTGCCGGCCGCGCAGCGCGTTCCACAGCTCGGGCCAGACCGCGGCTCCGGTCGGGTCGTCCATCTGCCGATAGGCGAACAGGCCGACCGCGACGGCGAGCAGCCCGCCGGCGAGCAGGACCGCGGTGACGCCGTCCGCGCGGACGTTGATGTCGCCCCACAGATGGATCTCGTGCGAGCCGATGAGGCCAACGAGCCCGGGCGCGGCGGCGAGCACGAGCAGCAGGTCGATGCGGACCAGCGACTGCACCAGGGCGAAGGTGCGCCCCCGCAGCTCGTCGGAGACCTCGGCTTGGAGCAGGGTGTATCCGGTCACCCAGGCCACGCCGGCGAACGCCCCCACCGCGACCACGAGGATGCAGGCGATGACCAGGTTCGGGATGATCGCGACGATCACCAGGGTGATACCCGCCCCGGTCACGCAGACGCCGAACAGGCGAGTCCGACTGTAGTCGCCGAGCAGCCTGGGACCGGCGGCCATGCCGGCGGCGAGGCCGACGAACACCGCGCCGAAGAGCACCCCGTACGCGGAGTCGCCGCCGCCCAAGATCTCCACGTAGAGCCGGCCGAGGGCGATGACGCAGCCGGCGCCGGCGAACCCGCCCAGGATGCCCACGACGAGTCCGCGGACCAGTTTGTCCTGGCCGACGTAGCGCCATCCCTCGGTGATGGAGGCCAGGAACCCGGGCTCGGGGCCGGTCTCCGGCCGCGCGGCCCGTCCGATGCCCTTCAGTCCCCAGATCACGATTGCCGAGCCGAGGAACGTCGCCGCATTGAAGTACAACGCGAGGTCGAGCGAGGAGTCATGGAAGAACGACACGCTGGAGCCGAGCGTCCGTGAGATCGTCGCAAGCATCGTGAAGATCGTCGCGGCGATCGGGGCCGTGCCGTAAGTCATGATCAGGCTGAGGGTGTTGGCGGCTGCGAGCTGCTTCTTGGGGACCAGGTGCGGGACGCTTGCGTCCTTCGCCGGCGCCCACACCAGGGTGACCGCCTCCACCAGGAACGAGGCGATGAGCAGCCACTCGAGCGTTCCGATGATCGGGATCGACATGAACAGCCCGAACCGCATGACGTCCGTCACGACCATGGTCAGCCGGCGGTCTAGCCTGTCGGCGAGGGCACCGGCGAGTGGGCCCAGGATCAGGGCCGGCATCAACCGGACGATCAGCAGCGAGCCGATGGCGTACGCCTGCCCGGAGAAGCTCTCCTGGAGCTGGGTCACCAGTGCGGTGGTTGCCAGCAGACCCATCCAGTCACCCAGGCTGGACAGGCTGAGCTGAATCCACATCCGGCGGAACGCGGGGATCCGCAGGACGGCACGGATGTCGCTGTCGCCTCCGGCGGCGATGGCGGACGGCAGCGGCGGTGAGGGAACCGTCGTCACCGGATGCCTGCTCGGCGAGCGGTGGGCCCGCGGTCGCCGGACGGGCCGGGGTGGGCGCCGCCCGGCGTCCCGATGCCCGGCTGCATGGTCGGTGGCCACAGGGTCTCCTCCGGACGTCTCGACCGGGGTGGTGGACCTGCCGGTCACATCGGACGGCCCTGTGTCACCAGATGTGGACTCCAAGTCGCCGACAGTGAACGCCGTGACCTCGGAAACCACCCGGGGCGCGTCCGCTTCTCCAGGTTCTCCAGGGCTCCTACCGATCGGCAGCGCCATCAGTCCGTCCGGCGGGTGCCACTGGACGACGAGCTACCGGAGCCATCGGAGCCATCGCCGTCGTCCGTCACCGTCTGGGCGGTCTTGGACCTGGCGGTGCCGGTCTTCGCGGTGCCGGTCTTCGCCGTACCCGGCTTGGCCTTGGTGGTTTTCGGGCCGGTCTTCGCGGTGCCGGTGCCGGTCTTGGCGGTGCCGGCTTTCGCGGTGCCCCGGGCAGAACGCTTCGCGGTGGCCGGTCCGCGGGCCCGACGGTCTGCCAGCAGCTCCGCGGCACGCTCATCGGTGATCGTCTCGACCGTGTCACCCTTGCGCAGACTGGCGTTGGTCTCACCGTCGGTGACGTAGGGGCCGAACCGGCCATCCCGCACCACCATCGGCTTGCCGCTGGCCGGGTCGGTCCCGAGCTCTCGCAGCGGCGGGCTCTGCGCGGCCTGGCGCCGACCGCGGGCCTTGGGCTGGGAGAGCAGCACCAAGGCCTCGTCCAGGGTCACGGTGAACAACTGATCCTCGGATTCCAACGACCGACTTTCGGTGCCTTTCTTCACATATGGGCCATAGCGGCCATTCTGGGCGGTGACCTCCTCCCCGTCCTCCCCCGCACCCAGAATGCGCGGAAGGGTGAGCAACCGCACGGCGTCGTCGAGGGTCAGCGTCTCCAACGACATGCCACGCAGCAGACTGGACGTGCGCGGCGGGTCGGTGTCGGTGGTGACGTAGGGGCCGAAGCGACCCGCCTTCGCCGTGATGGTCGCCCCCGACGCCGGGTCGATTCCCAGCACCCGGTCGCCACTGGGCGCGGCCAGCAGCTCCAGCGCCTTGCCGACGGTGAGTTCGTCCGGTGCGAGATCGTCCGGCACGCTGGCACGGCGTTCCCCGTGCTGGACGTAGGGGCCGTAGCGGCCCACCCGGACGACCAGCAGGGTGCCGTCGTCGGTCTCGCCGAGGGGGATCGAGTTCACCTCGCGGGCGTCGATCTCTCCGAGCCGCTTATTGACCAGATGCTTCAGTCCGTCGGCGGCCGGGTCGGTGCCGTCGCCGGTTCCGAAGTAGAAGCGGGTCAACCAGTCGGTCGGGGCGGCCGTGCCGGCGGCGATGTCGTCGAGGTCGTCCTCCATCGTCGCGGTGAACCGGTAGTCGACCAGCCGGGTGAAGTGGTCCTCCAACAGGCCGACGACAGCGAACGCGACGAAGCTCGGCACCAGGGCCGAGCCCTTCTTCCACACGTAGCCGCGGTCCTGGATGGTGCCGATGATCGAGGCGTAGGTGGACGGCCGACCGATCCCGAGCTCCTCGAGCGTCTTGACCAGGCTGGCCTCGGTGAAGCGCGCCGGCGGGCTGGTGGTGTGCCCGCGGGGGGTCAGCGAGCGGGTGGTCAGTGGGTCGCCTTGGCGTACGTCCGGCAGCCGCCGCTCCCGGTCCTCCAGCTCCGCGTCTGGATCGTCGGCGCCCTCGACGTAGGCGCGCAGGAAGCCGGGGAAGGTGATGACCTTCCCCGATGCCGAGAACTCGGCGTCCTCCCCGGCGGACGAGGTCGCGCCGAGCCGGATCGTGGCGCTCGTGCCGCGGGCGTCCGCCATCTGGCTGGCCACCGTCCGCTGCCAGATCAGTTCGTAGAGCCGGTAGGAGTCGACGTCGAGCTCGCCACGAACCTCACCCGGGGTCCGGAAGTGGTCCCCGGCGGGTCGGATGGCCTCGTGGGCCTCCTGCGCGTTCTTGACCTTCTTGGCGTACGTGCGGGGGCGTGCCGGCACGTACTCCGGCCCGTACAGGCTCGCCGCCTGCGCGCGGGCCGCGGTCAGGGCGGTCTCGGACAGGTTCGTCGAGTCCGTCCGCATGTAGGTGATGTAGCCGTTCTCGTACAGCCGCTGCGCCACCTGCATCGTGCGCTGGCTGGAGAAACGCAGTTTACGGCCGGCCTCCTGCTGCAACGTCGAGGTCATGAAGGGCGGGTACGGCGAACGGCGGTAGGGCTTGGTCTCCACCGAGCGCACCGTGAATGCGGCGTCGGCGAGCCGCTCGGCCAGCGACCGGGCGGCGGCCTCGTCCAGCCGCGTCACCCCGGAGGAGACGAGTTGCCCCGTCGGGGAGAAGTCACGGCCCGTCGCGATCCGGTTGCCGTGCAGGGCGACCAGGGTCGCCGGGAGCGGGGCCTTCTCGACCCCGTCGCCGCGGGCGGATCCGGTGCCGGGTCCGCCCGGCCCGGACCCCGGTGTGCCGTCCGCGTCCGACCACGCCTGGCGGGCGACGGTCGTCCCGAACAGGCCCTCGATGTTCCAGTACTCTGCCGAGCGGAACCGCATCCGGGCACGTTCCCGCTCCACCAGGATGCGGGTCGCCACGCTCTGGACCCGGCCCGCCGACAGCCTCGGCATGACCTTCTTCCACAGTACGGGAGAGACTTCGTAGCCGTAGAGGCGGTCCAGGATGCGACGCGTTTCCTGAGCGTGGACCAGGTTCTTGTCGATCTCGCGCGGATTGTCGACGGCCCGCTGGATCGCCTGGGGGGTGATCTCGTGGAACACCATCCGCTTGACCGGCACCGTCGGCTTCAGCGTCTGGAGCAGATGCCAGGCGATGGCCTCGCCCTCGCGGTCCTCATCCGTCGCGAGGTAGAGCTCGCTGGCGTCTTTCACGAGCGCCTTGAGCTTGCTGACCTGCGGTTTCTTGTCCGGCGTCACGATGTAGAGCGGTTCGAAGTCGTTGTCGACGTCGACGCCGAGCCGAGCCCACGGCTTGCCCTTGTGCGCGGCCGGGACATCGGCGGCACTGCGCGGGAGGTCACGGATGTGCCCGATGCTGGATTCGACCTGCCACCCCGGACCGAGATAGCCGGCGATCGTCTTCGCCTTCGCCGGCGACTCCACGATCACCAGGCGGTTGCCCGGGCCCCGGCCGGAGCCGGTGGCGCGGCTGCCGTGGGCGCCGCTGGCCCCGCCTGAGCCGTTCTCCGAATGGCCAGTCCCCGTTCGCCCGTTCGCCGTCCTGCTGTTTGCCGTCCGGCTGGTGGCGCCGACGGGTACGTCGGCGGATGCCTCGCTCGAGCCGGTCTCCGGCGGGAGCCCGGCCTCGGTGGGCTCGGCGACCGGTGCGGATGACCGCGCGGTCGCCCGTGTCGTCGTCTTCGTGCGCGCTGGCACTTCTCTCCTCGGTGCGACGTGCTCGTTTTAGTGCTCTGTGGGGCGAAAGCGTAGGTTGCTTCTACGGAGCGTAGGTCTCGAACATGGCGGATGTTGCGGAGGCGGAGCGCGTTACTGGATCTGGCGGGGGCGGTACGGGTGTCCGGCGGACGGTGGTCGTGCGGGTGGCGGCCGTCGGAGTGAGAGCGGTGCCTCGCAGCACCGTACGCCGCCATTCCGTCTCGCGGATCCTCCCGTCCCGGTATGGCGACCGTAGCCCGACGCTCACCCACTGCTTCTCCGATCCGATGTGGGTGGCGCGGATGGTCCGCCGGCGCATCACCCGGCCCACGGGCGGTGCCGATCCCGCATCCCGAGGTTCCACCGGTTCCCGAGGTTCCATCGGTGCGAAACAGCGCCGCCGACCCGCGTGGCCTCGTGCGAGCCGCGGGGGTCGGCGGTGACGGAACGATGTGGGTCAGGCGTTGATCTTCTCGCTGAGGGTCGGTGTCGATTGTGTCATAGCGGGCACATCGTTGATCATTGAGCTCCGTCGCTTGGAGATGATGATCACGGCGGCGATGGCGGCGAGGGCGGCGAGGGCGACACCGATGCGCAGCCCCGTGTTCTCGTCCGCGCCCACCGAGTACTTCACGACTGTCGGAGCGATCAACAGGCTGACCAGATTCATCACCTTGAGCAGTGGGTTGATCGAAGGGCCGGCGGTGTCCTTGAATGGATCTCCCACGGTATCGCCGATCACCGTGGCCGCGTGGACCTCCGAACCCTTTCCGCCGTGGTTGCCGTCCTCGACCATCTTCTTCGCGTTATCCCAGGCCCCGCCGGAGTTCGCGAGGAACACGGCCATCAGCACGCCGGCGGCGATGGCGCCGCCGAGGAACGCGCCGAGCGGCGGGTATCCCAGGCCGAAACCGACCGCGATCGGGGCGAGAACCGCCAGCGTCCCCGGTGTAATCAGTTCACGGAGCGAATCGCGGGTGCAGATGTCGACGACCGTACTGTAATCCGGCTTCTCGTCGCCGGTCATGATTCCAGGCCTGGACCGGAACTGGTTGCGCACCTCCAGGACGACCCGCCCGGCCGCGCGGCCCACCGCATTGATCGCGAGCCCGGAGAACAGGAAGACCACGGATGCCCCTATGGTGAGCCCGACCAGCGCGTCGGGGTAGGCGATGTTCAGGCCGCCAACGATGCCCCGACCCGCCTCGGGCAGCGATCCGGCGTCGCGGAGAGCCGTCGTCACGGTGTCGGTGAACGAGCCGAACAGCGCGGAGGCGGCGAGCACCGCGGTGGCGATCGCGATGCCCTTCGTGATCGCCTTGGTGGTGTTGCCGACGGCGTCGAGCGAGGTGAGGATGGCTGCGCCCGCCTCGTCCATGTCGCCGGACATCTCGGCGATGCCCTGCGCGTTGTCGCTCACCGGCCCGAAGGTGTCCATCGAGACGATGACACCCACCGTCGTCAGCAGACCGGTCCCCGCCAGCGCCACCGCGAACAGCGCGATCGTGACGCTGCCGGAGCCGAGCAGGTAGGCGCCGAAGACCGCGGCACCGATGAGAAGCGAAGAATAGACCGCCGACTCCAGACCTACCCCGATTCCGGCGAGGATGTTGGTGGCCGGTCCGGTGAGCGACGCCTTTGCGATGTCCTGCACCGGCCGCCGGCCGGTCTCGGTGAAATACCCGGTGAGCAGCTGGATGGCGGCGGCGAGCACGATCCCGATCAGGACCGCGCCGATCGCGATCACTCGTGGATTGCCAGACTGGGTGCTCCCCTGCATCCCGGGGAAATCGGCGAAGCTCGCCGGGAGGTAGAGCAGCGAGACGGCGACGATGCCGACCGCGGACACCACCGCGGAGATGAAGAAACCCCGGTTGATGGCGGACATTCCGGTGCGGTCACCGGCCCGCGGCGACACCGCGAAGATTCCGATGACCGCGGTCACAACCCCGACCGCTGGGATGAGCAAGGGGAACACCAGGCCGCGTTCGCCGAACGCCTCGACCCCGAGAATCAGTGCCGCGACGAGCGTCACCGCATAGGATTCGAACAGGTCGGCGGCCATGCCGGCGCAGTCGCCGACGTTGTCGCCGACGTTGTCGGCGATCGTCGCGGCGTTGCGGGGATCATCCTCGGGAATCCCCTGTTCCACCTTGCCAACCAGGTCCGCCCCGACATCGGCGGCCTTGGTGAAGATCCCTCCGCCTACTCGCATGAACATCGCGAGCAGAGCGGCGCCGAATCCGAATCCCTCCAGGACCTGGGGGGCGGTGTCCCGGAAGACGAGGACCACAGCCGCCGCCCCCAGGAGCCCGAGACCGACGGTGAACATCCCCACCACCCCGCCGGTGCGGAAGGCGATGCGGACGGCGGCTCGTTCCCCTCGGGTCATGGCGGCGGCCGCGGTGCGGGTGTTGGCCCGGGTCGCCAGCGACATCCCGACGGATCCGACCAACGCGGAGAAGATCGCACCGACCACGAAGAAGATCGACCGACCGATCTTTGCTCCAGTGTTCTCGGCTGGCAGGAGCAGTAGTACGAAGGGGATGACGACGACGAATCCCGCGAGTGTGGTGAACTGCCGTCTGAGATAGGCTTCGGCGCCCTCCTGGACCGCCCGGCCGACCTCCACCATCCTCGGGGTGCCCGGACTCGCCGCCAATACCTCACGAACCAGATAACCGGCAACAAGCAATGCGAGGGCTGCGACTATCGCCACACCGGCGACCAGTCCGAGGGCTCTGCCGCTAAGGTCAATTCCAGCACCCTCGGCCTGTAGGGCTTGGATCGAGGACATGGCTCCTCCCGGTCTGCTCTGTGCGCCCTCCGTGAGGGTGCCGGTGCTCTTGGGCGCCCTCACGGCGGTCGCCACGGCATCGAGACGGTCACGGTCACGCGCCGCATCCGGCGACGCTTTGGGCGAGATCGGCCGATTCTTCCCATTTCTAGACATCTGACCGGTCTCGCGGGGAGCACCAAGGGAATCACGGATGGTTGGATCAGCCGTCCATGAGATGCGGCGGAGTCTATCCACACGTCTGTGACGTGCGCTCGTTTTTCGGTAGCGGCGGCCCGGGTCGCGTGCTCTCGGGTACCTCTCACCGCCCTGGCGATAATCCGGAAACGGGTCGATTCGGGAATATTCGGTGTAAAAAGATCACTTGTGCTATTGCTGACATGGCAGACTGGCGCCGTGGCTCCACCTCAATGTCAGGTTCTAGGTGCCCCGCCTTCGGAACCTGGCGCGGGGCACATGGCGGCACGGTCGGAGGCTGGAACAGTCGCCAGGCCCAGGCAGGGAGACCGGAGAGGTCCTACACCGCGGATTCGCAGGGATCCGATGTGGCGCCGGTGTGCCAGGTCATCGCGACAACCGTACCCACGCCGTCGGGGCCGCGCCTGATCTCGATCTCGTCGACGAGTCCCTCGATGAGGGCGAGTCCGAGCCCCGGTGGGAAACCGGAGTTGTCCTCCGAGAGATCGTCGTCCGCCGGTTCCGCCCAACCTGGCGGCTGAGTCGACTCGGATTCGAGTTCGAGCAGGGTGGTC
>NZ_CDWRCM010000004.1:41517-45111 GCF_977927585.1 Frankia sp. CcWB2
GCGGTGACGAGGCCACCGTCCGGACCGGGGGCGACTTCGTCTCCGGTTCTACCGCAGTCGGCCACCGTGATGGTGAAGGAATCGGCGCCGTCGATGAGCGCGACATGCACCGGGGCCTGCGGCGCATGCTTGCGGTTGACGCGCACCGCTCGGGTGCATGCCTCCGTCACCGCAAGTTTGATCTCATCGGCCGCGCTGACCGGAACTCCTGCGCGCCGGCTGACCGCCGTCGCGATCATCCTGGCGGTACGAACGTGCCCGTTCAGGGCAGCGAACCGCAGCTCAACGGTGGGCATACGGCGGGCCTGCCTTTCGCGAAAGAGTGATGTCCGGCTCAGTCGCTCGCGGCAAGGGCTTCCTCGACGGAGGAGTGGATGGGGAAGACCTTGGTCAGGCCGGTGATCCGGAAAATCTTCAGGATGCGCTCCTGAGTGCAGACCAGACGCAGTGAACCCTCGTGCGCACGCACCCGCTTGAGCCCGCCGACGAGGACCCCGAGGCCCGTCGAATCGAGGAACTCGACGCCTTCCATGTCGACGACGAGGTGGTATGACCCCCCGGACACGAGATCGATGAGCTGCTCGCGAAGCTTCGGCGCGGTGTAGACGTCGATCTCGCCGCCCACCACCACGACCGTGTGGTTGCCTTCTTGGCGTGTCGTGAGGGACAGGTCCACGGATCCTCCTTGTGTGCCTCCGGCCGTCCCGTGCTTCGGGCGACCGACATCACGGCGCCATTACCCTCCCACGAGGAGGATCAATCCGGTGTGCCGCGACACAGATCGCGGGTCCGGTGTTGCGGCGTCGCCGGCTGATGACGTCTGATGACGTCTGATGAAATGTATCCCCGATCTTGGCGCTCGTGTGGGGGTCGACCGACTGCATCGGCGGTTTCGACGCAGCTGGTCCCGCGGGGACACTCTGTGGTCCGCCTGTCGTCTTGTCGTCGGCATCGCTGCCCGTAGCCACGCCGAGATGTTCCCCGGACCGGGATCCGGGATCCTCGGGCTCGGTCGGCCGGGGGCCCGAGAGGGCGATGCTCCGGGGGTTTGTCCGGCTGAAGGGCGCCGTGACCGCGTCGAGACGCATATCCTCGATCGTCGTGGGCTCGCCGGTGGATGTCGACGGTGCGGACACGGCCCTTGCCGGGCTGCGCCGCGACGTGCGACGAGCGCGGTGCATGACGCACATCGAGCGCGTCCCTGCCCGGGACGGCTGCCCGGCGCCATGGCCGGACTGGATCGATCCGGTCCTGCGGGGACGGTGGACGGCCGCCGGGATCGCGAGCCCCTGGAGCCACCAGGCGGCTGCCGCCGAGGCCGCGTACGCCGGGCGCAGCGTGGTGCTGGCGACCGGCACGGC
Organism: Frankia sp. CcWB2; assembly: GCF_977927585.1. Taxonomy (NCBI): domain Bacteria; kingdom Bacillati; phylum Actinomycetota; class Actinomycetes; order Frankiales; family Frankiaceae; genus Frankia; species Frankia sp. CcWB2. The sequence goes on from NZ_CDWRCM010000004.1 coordinate 42,879, forward strand.
CTCGGGCAAGTCGCTTGGCTATCTGATGCCGGTGCTGTCCCGGCTGCTCGCCGAGCCCGGTGCCCGGGCACTCTACCTGGCGCCCACGAAGGCGCTGGCCCACGACCAGCTTAGAGCCGTGCGGTCGCTGCGGCTCACCGGTATCCGGGCCGCCGCGTTCGACGGGGACACGCCGGCGGCCGAACGGGACTGGGTCCGGGCGCACGCCGGCCTGGTCCTGACCAACCCCGACATGCTCCACCGTGGCATCCTGCCCTTCCACCGGCGGTGGGCCCAGTTCCTGCGCGGCCTGCGTTACGTCGTCGTCGACGAGTGCCACGGCTACCGAGGGGTATTCGGCGCACACGTGGCCGCGGTGATCCGCCGGCTGCGGCGGATCTGCGCGCGCTACGGGACCGATCCGGTGTTCCTGCTCGCGTCCGCGACCGTCGCCGATCCCGGGGTCTTGGCCGCACGGCTCACCGGCGTGGAGGTCGAGGTGGTCGACGTCGACGGATCTCCGCGGGGGCCACTGGACTTCGTGCTCTACGAACCTCCGCTGCTCACGGCCGGGCAGAGCTCGCCGGACCGGGAGGACCCGACCTCCGCGCCCGGCCCGGGCGAGAACGGCGCCCCCGTCCGCCGGTCGGTGACCGCCGAGTCCGCGGATCTGCTGGCGGACCTCGTCGCGGACGGTGTGCGCACCCTGGTCTTCGTCCGCTCGCGACGGGCCGCCGAGGTGGTGGCGGTGACTGCCCGCCGCGAACTCGGTCGGATCGCTGCAGACCTCGTCGACCGGGTGGCGGCGTATCGGGCGGGCTACCTGCCGGAGGAGCGACGGGCCCTGGAGGAGGATCTCCGCTCGGGCGCCCTGCTCGGGGCGGCCGCGACGCCGGCACTCGAGCTCGGGGTGGACATCAGCGGGCTGGACGCCACCGTCACCGCCGGTTTTCCTGGCACGCTCGCCTCGCTCTGGCAGCAGGCCGGGCGCGCCGGGCGGGATGGCCGGCGATCGCTGGCCGTGTTGGTCGCCCGGGACGATCCGCTTGACACCTACCTGGTGCATCATCCCGAAGCCGTCTTCGGACGGCCGGTGGAGGCCAGCGTCTTCGACCCCGACAATCCCTACGTGCTCGCTCCGCACCTGGAGTGCGCCGCGGCCGAGTTGGCGCTGACCGAGGCGGATCTGGCGTTGTTCGGACCGACCGCTGCGTTCGCCGTCGACGACCTGGTCCGCCGAGGACGGCTGCGCCGCCGGCCCACGGGCTGGTTCTGGACGCAACGGGCCCGGCCGGATGTGGACATCCGAGGGGCGGGAGGACCACCGGTTCGCATCGTCGAAGCGCGGACCGGCCGGCTCCTGGGCACTGTGGACGCCGCGACCTCGCACACGACGGTGCACGCTGGTGCGGTCTATCTTCACCAGGGATCGAGCTTCGTGGTCGAGGACCTCGACCACGAAGAATCCGTCGCGTTCGTATGCGAGTCGACGCCGGAATGGACGACCACCGCGCGTGACCACACCGACATCAGGGTGGTGGAGTCGTCGCGATCCCGGGTGCTGCCCGAGGTGGAGGTGCACCTCGGCGTGGTCGAGGTCACCAGCCAGGTCGTCGGATACCAGCGGCGACTGATCGCGACGGGCGAGGTGCTCGGGCAGGAGCCTCTCGATCTGCCGCCGCGTCAGCTGCGAACCCGGGCCGTCTGGTACACGCTGTCCGACGACCTGCTTGCCCGAGCCGCGATCGAGCCGGCGGACGTCCCCGGCGCCGTCCACGCCGCCGAACACGCGGCGATCGGTCTGCTCCCGCTGTTCGCGACCTGTGACCGTTGGGACATCGGCGGTGTCTCGACCGCGCGCCATCCGGACACCGAACGCACCAGCGTCTTCGTCTACGACGGACACGCCGGCGGGGCGGGTTTCGCCGAACGGGGATTTCTCCGAATCGGTGCCTGGCTGGCTGCGACCCGGGACGCGATCGAAGCGTGTGAGTGCCCGGCGGGGTGCCCGTCGTGCGTCCAGTCGCCCAAATGCGGAAATGGCAATGAGCCGCTCGATAAGGCGGCTGCCTGGCGGCTCCTCGCCGCGGTGACCGCCATGGAGTCGAAATGAAATAACTTGCGCGTTTCGAACCCTCCACAGGCCTGTGACCTGTGATGATGCTCTCGATCACGTATTTGTTACTTCATTACGTCCCCCATGATCGGCTAGCCCCGTGACCGCTTCGCCGCGGCGTGGTTCCCCCGCGACCGG
>NZ_CDWRCM010000005.1:0-1521 GCF_977927585.1 Frankia sp. CcWB2
GATCCAGCTGGGGCAGCAGAGCCCCGAGCCCGAAGCAGACGGCGGTCGTCGTGATGGTGATGCCGAAATCACTGGGGGTGCCGGGTGACAGTAGCCGGGTGGCTGAAAGCGCGAAGATGACGAACAGGCCGACCCCGCAGCCGGCGGGCACGAACCGCAGGCCGCGTTGCCACCAGGTGGCCGGCACTGCATGGCGGCCGAGCGGGAGTAACGCGACGGCCCAGAGCAGCCCCATCAGGACGACAAGCCCGAGGCCGAACAGCCCGTAGATGGACAACAGCGATCCGTGGATGTCGGCGGTTCCCGACACCTCGGCCACCGTGTGCAGGTCCGCGCCCCGGATCGCCAGCTCCACCGGCATCAGTCCGGTGGCCCGGCCGTCGAGGTCGCGCATATCCAGGTCGACGGTCCAGTTCGCCGATCCGCGGGCCGGGATGGTTGTGCGCACCCGGGTGTCGTAGTCGAAGAAGGTGAGGCCGAGCATGGTTCCGCTCAGCCGTACCGAGTCGACGGGGACGTTCGACCGGGTCAGGTTCTGCACGCTGACCACCACGCGGGCGACCGCACTGGCTCCGAGGACCACGTTGTCCTCGCCGAGGGGCTGACCGTCGACGGTGACGCCGAGTTCCACCCCGTCGTCCGCCGCATGGACCGGAGACGCCATGGGTAACATGAGCCAACTCAGGCACGCCGTCAGGCAAACGGTGACAAAAATACTTTCCCGCGCCGACCTCTCCGTCAGCAATCTGACATTCACCGCTTCCCCCCGTGGCCCGGATGACCGGCAACGCGACTGTTATCCTATCGATCATCGTATGGTGGGGCTTCCGCCTAACGTGCATCACGTTGTCTCCGCCGGTCCGGGGCAGGCCGCCGGCAACGGGCGTGTTGCCAGCCGCACCCGGGGGGCGCTCTGGTGTCTGGCCATCGAGTATCTGGTCGATTCGTGCGACGGCCGTCGCGCGGTCTGGTGCCGACGGTGTTTGTCGTTGTGCTGTTCCTGGTCGGCGGGGCCGGCGTCGCCACGGCGATGGTCAGTCCCGAGACGTCGACCGGGACATCGACCGAGGCGTCGTCGGGGTCCATCTCCCCGTCCCCAGCCACCTCCCCATCCCCAATCCGGTCCATCTCCCCGTCCCCGCTGCCGACCGCCTCCACGTCCCCACCGCCCATGCCGAAGCCGGTGCCGAACCCGGTACCGAACCCGGAGACCCCCAGCGGTACCCCGTCTCCCTACTCCGATCCGAGTACGACGATCTGCCCGTCGGGGACGACGACGGACGCTGGTGGGCGCTGCACGCCCAGTTCGCCGGCCTGCCCGGCCGCGGCCACGGGCAATGCGGGCGGCCCCTGCGACCAGCACGGTCCGGCCTGCCCACCGAGCACGCCTCGATCGGCCGACGCAGCGGCGTCATCACCGCCGAACGGTGCCTGCCCACAACCCCGGTGCGCCTCCGGGCCGGCGTCGGTGTCGACATCAATGCCAGGTACAGATACAGGTACAGGATGTGATGGCGGCGG
>NZ_CDWRCM010000005.1:1803-16981 GCF_977927585.1 Frankia sp. CcWB2
CAATGCACGACGCCCGCCCCCGCGTTGCCGCTCGGCCTGGTCGACGCGATGCCCTGCCCCACTCCCACGGAGGACACGGAGACCACGTCACCTCCCATCACCTCGTCCCCGGTCACCGACTCCACCAAGCCGGGCTCCAATGGGGAGAAGGAGACCTCGGTTACCTGTCCGGACGGGTCCGTGCGCCGATCGGCCGACCAGTGCCCCTTGCCGCAGAAGGCCTGGTGGTCGGCGTCGCCGTGGGCGAAGCCTGCCCGCCGCCGCGGCCATCCCCGCCGGTCCCGGTCGTCTGCTGGGACGGTTCCGTGCGCGCGGCGACGCTCGACTGCCCCGCCGGGCGCCGGCTCTGCCCCGGCGGCCTCGCGGTTCCGCTCGACGAGCAGTGCGCGGCACCCACCCCGTCTCGCTGCCCGAAGGGGACGGTGCGCGTGCTGGGCGTGTGCACACCCGTGTCCGAGCCCGGCGGGTCCGAGCCCGGCGTGTCAGAGCCGGATGTGGGGGAGCCGGTGGCACGCGAGGCACGTCCCGGTGAGCTGTTGTTCGACCGGAGCGCCGTGACGGCTGGAGATACGCTGTTCGCCCGGGGTGCCGGCTGCAGACCCGGGTCGCAGGCCATGCTCACCGCGGGCGGCGAGCTGGTCGGACGGACCGTTGCCGACCAGGACGGCACGTTCGAGACCGTGGTCCAGTTCGCCAGCTTCCAGCCGGGTTACCGTCCGGTCACCGCCGCCTGCGGAGCTAACCTCACCGCCGGTATAGACATGGTGCTGGTCTCCGCGGACACCAGCGCTTCGCCTCCATCGGTGCTGCTTCCGCTCTTCTTGGCGCTGTCGTTCCTGGCCGTGCACTACCAGATAGCGGCCCGTGGACGTCGGCGCGCCAGGTCGCAGCGCCGTTAGGTGCCATGCGCCGCCAGACATTACCGGGTGTTGCCGGCTGTTGCCGGGCGTTGCCGGGTGTTACCGGTGCGGGTGGACTGCTGACCGACACCCTTGAGAACCTCGGGATCCTCGACAACCTCGGGCGGGAGTGATCATCTAATGTCCCACCCACCCGGCCGGAGTGGACCCGCGGACCGACCCGCGGATCATGCTGCCTCCGAACCGACCGAGGTCGGTCCCTATCGGCTGGTGCGGCGTCTCGGCGCGGGTGGGATGGGGACCGTCTACCTGGGGGAGAACACCGCCGGTGGTCTGGTCGCGGTCAAACTGATCCGGGCGGATCTCGCCCGGTTGGCCGAGTTCCGCAGCCGGCTCAAGCAGGAGGCCGACAACGCCCGGCGGGTCGCTCGTTTCTGCACGGCGGCGGTCCTCGACGTCGACATCACCGCCGATCCGCCTTATCTGGTGACCGAGTACGTCGACGGGCCGACGCTGTCCGAGGCGGTCGGCACGCGCGGCCCGTTAACCCCGGCGGAGCTTCATCAGCTGGCGGTGAGCATGACCACCGCGCTGATGGCGATCCACCAGGCCGGACTCGTGCACCGGGATCTGAAGCCGTCCAACATCCTGCTGTCCCGGCTCGGACCGAAGGTGATCGATTTCGGTATCGCGCGCGCCCTGGACTCTGCGACGGTACTCAGCGGGGATCGCCAGCTCGGGACGCCGGCGTTCATGGCGCCGGAACGGGCCTTAGGTGAGCAGGTCACCTCGGCGGCGGACGTGTTCGCCTGGGGCGGTGTCCTTATCTTCGCCGGGACCGGCCGTTACCCGTTCGGTAACGGCCCTGCTCCCAGCGTGCTGTACCGGACGGTCAACGATCCTCCGATGCTTGACGGCTTCGAGGACAGCCTGCGGCCCCTGGTCTCCGATGCGATGCGCAAGGCAGCGGCGGAGCGACCCACCGCCGAGAAGCTCTACGCGCGTCTTCTGGACCTACGTGCCGAAGCCCCGATGGTGGCCAAGGGGCTGTCCCTGTCCGAGGTGACCGCGCTGATCCGGCCGCTGAACACGCCTCCCGGCGGCGCCTCCGGGACGCCGGCGAGCGACGCCGACCTCGCGGGTCCGATCACGCCCGTCACCGGCCATCAGCCGATCGGACCCCCGCCGCCCGCGAACCTGATCTCGTTCCCGGGGCCGGGCATTCCCGGGGCACCATCCCGGTCCGGCCCGTCGTCGGTTCCGGGTGTGTCGTCCCCGCCGGTGGCATCGTCGGTTCCCGGCCCGCCGTCTCCGCCGGAGCCCTCGTCGGTTCCGGAGCCCTCGTCGGTTCCGGAGCCCTCGTCGGTTCCGGGCCCGACGTCTTCTCCCGGGCTAGGGTCGTCCTCGTCGGGGAGCGAGGCGTCACCGTCCGGGCCGGATGCCCGCTGGCGGCCGGGCGCCGGCTCGTCGTCCCGCTCCCGGGACTTCGCCGATGCTCTGGTGACGGTCTGGACCGATGACGAACACAGCCAGGACACCGGGCGAGGAGCGTCCCGGTCGTCCTCGTCTCAGCGGTCGTCCTCGTCGTCGCAGAGGTCCTCGTCCACCGCGCCACCGGGCGGCCGGGCCCGCAACCGACGTCCGCTGATCATCGTTGCCCTGGTGGCTGCCGTCACCGTGCTCGTGACGACGGTCGCCATCGTGTCCACCAGGGGCGGGGCCTCGCGGACCGAGACGAGCGTGCCCGAGGCGGTCGCCGAGCGGGCGCTGCTCCTCCAGGATGGCAACACGGGACTCGCTCGCCGGCTCGCGCTCGCGGCCTACCGCGCCGAGCCGCGCTCGGCCAGGACCCGGAGCGCGATGATCGCGCTGTTCGGTGCCGGGATCACCCCGACCACCATCCCCGTCGGGACCGGTGCCCTGCTGGCGCTCGCGGTGAGCCCGGACGGGCATTGGACCGCGGCGGGGAGCGACAACGGAACCGTCACGGTATGGGAAGTCGTCGGTCGGACCGAGCTGGTCCGGCGCACCTCCGTCTCGGTGTCGAGCCGCAGCTGGGTCGAGTCGCTGGCGTTCAACCGGGACAGTGGCCTGCTCGCCGCGGGCCACTCCGACGGCACGATCCGGCTGTGGAACCTGCACGACCCCGACCAGATGGTCCGATGGTCGACCATCCAGGCCCACGCCGGCGCGGTGCAGTCGGTGGCCTTCAGCCCGGACAGCAACACTCTCGGGTCCGCCAGTGCGGACGGCATCGTCGCGCTGTGGGATGTCACGGACCCGGCGCATCCGAAGCAGCGCGTCCGGGCGGACGGTCAGACCGGGGGAGCGCGCTCGGTGGCCTTCGCGCCGAACGGCACCCTGCTCGCGTTCGCTGGTGACGACGGCACCGTCCATCTGTGGCACATCCGGGACGCGGCGCGGCCGACCGCGGGTGGAATCCTGCGCGGGCACAGCCGTGGGGTGCGGTCCGTGGTCTTCACCGGCGACGGAGGCGTTCTGGTCTCCGGCGGCGTCGACGCCACGGTGCGCCTGTGGGAGGTGCGGTATCCGGATAATCCCGCCCGTGGCGTCGCCACCGGCTCTTTGGGCGGGGTCCAGAGCGTGGCCTTCGAGACGGGTGCCGACGTCGTCGCATCCGCCGGTGATGACGAGACGGTCCGGCTGACCGACATCTCCCGTCTGGACAGGCCGATCCTGCTGACCCAGTGGCACGGGCACACCCAGCCGATCAGCGCGATCGCCTTCGTCTCCGGCACGGGCGTCGTCGTCTCGGCTGGTCACGACGGGACATTGCGGCTGTGGGACGCTGAGCCCGGCCGGCTCGCGGACACCGCGTGCGCCGATCCGGCGAACCGGCGAACCGGATCACCGCCGGTGAATGGAGCACCGCCTTCAGGGAGATGAGTTACCGGGCTCCCTGCGGTTGAGTTGACGACGGGCCGGCCGCCGGATTGCTCGTCAGGCCCACTGGAGCGGCCTGCCAGGTGAACCGTCCGGCTTTTCGACCGCAGGCGAGGGCTTCACCGTCGAGGGCGTGCTGGGTTACGTCCTCACGGGTTGAGATCCGCCGGAGGAGGACGTCGACCCGCGCCCACCGACGCACCGGTCGACGGGGAAGACTGGTTGGTGTGAATGCTGCAGAAGGCCGGGCGGTGCTGTCGGTCGAGGACTTCGGGCCCTCCTGGAAGCGGGGGCCCTTCGAGTTGGGCACGGACGGCCCACAGGTGATCATGACCGGGGTCGACGGGTCGCGGACGTCGATGCGCGCGGCAGCCTACGCGGCCGGGCTGGCCCGCCGCCAGTCGTCCCGACTGGTGGTGGTCTATGTCGCGGCCCCCTCGGTGTGGGCGGCGATGTCCCCGGCGCCGGCCGGGGAGGCGATGCAGCAAGTGATTAACTCGGTCATCGGTGAGGTGCGCGAGGCGATCCTGGAGCGGTCCGAGGAGCTGGGCGTCCCCATCCGGTTCGTCGTGCGGGCCGGCGATCCGTTCGAGGCGCTCAAGCGGAGCGCGACGGAGGAACAGGCGGACATGGTCGTCATCGGGGCGTCCGAGAGCGCCGGGCACCGCCTGGTCGGTTCCCTGGCGAGCCGGATGGTCCGCGGCGGTCGCTGGCCGGTCACCGTCGTGCCGTAGGGCCCGGATGGTTCCCGTCCGGGCCGTCCGGTGGGGGCGGATGGTCCTGACGGCCGGGGCCGGCTCCCTCCCACCGGTACGACGGCCAGCGTCGGCACCCGTCGGGCCAGTAACGAGGTCATCGCCGCACCCGTCGGCGGACTCGGCCGGCATCTCTCGACGTGGGGTCGCCGAAACCATGCCGAAACCGTGACAAAATAGCGATGGGATCGTGACGTTGCGTTCACTCGCCGGCTATGCCGACCGGCCCGGCCGTGCCGGGTTGATCCGCCCGTCCAGAGAGACCCGTCGGGCGGCCAAACCGGGCGTCGCCGGGCGCGATGCTGAACAGTGTCGAATCCGACCTGTTGGGAGGCAGCGATGCTCCGTCACAGCTCGACGCCCGCGCATATCGTGGCGCGCGATCTATCCGTTGACTACGTCATGGAGGAGGGGGAGCGAGAAGCGATTCCCGGCACACTCCGTTACGACCCGGCTGATCCCTTCGCTGTCGAGTTGATCCTACGTTCCGGTGAAGAGGCCATCACCTGGATCTTCGCTCGCGCGCTGCTAGCCGAAGGGATCGAGGTTCCCGCCGGGACCGGCGACGTGCGCATCCGGCCGACGGCGTCCAAGGGGCGGTCGGTGATCACGGTGTCCCTGTCCAGTCCGTCGGGGCATGCCGATCTTGAGCTGGCGAAGTCGAAGGTCATCGCCTTTCTCGCCGACTGCCACGGGCAGGTTCCAGTGGGGCGGGAGAGTAACGGCATCGACTGGGACAACGAGCTTCACATGCTGCTGCACACCCGGAACACCTGACCGCTTCGGGTGTTTTCAAAGATCTCATCATCAACTCTGGTAATGACGATTCCGGGCGGGGGCGCCAGTCCGGTCCGCGGTGCCGGTCCGGTCCGCGGCGCGGATACGGGGAACCGTAGCCGTCCCCCGCCCGTGTCCCGCGCGCCCGCTCAGAAGGTGTCGGGCGCGCCTTCGATCGGCTGCCAGACCTGAATCTCCGGGGGTCCCTCGACGCCGGCGTCCCGCATGAGGGCGGCTATCTCGGGCTGATTGGTGAAGAACTCCTGGAACGCCTCCGCGGAATCCCATTCATCGAGGATGATGACCTGCCCGTCGCCGGCAAGGAAACGATGGTGCAAGGCTCCCACCTTTTTTGCCTGCTCGGCGACGGATGTGAAGATATCCGCCTTCGATGCGAACAGCTGCTGAAGAGCCGCTGGATCGACTTTCAGAGTCATGGCGACGATGACACTCATTTGAACCCCCATTATGTTGCCTGGCCCGGGTAACTATAGCGCATCGTCTCAGGACCCGGAAGACGGCTTGTCTGCCTCCGGGGATGCTGCGGCGTCGCCCCGGCACCGGTCAGACCCGGCGCTTGAACGCGGTGAGGGCGAGCGGCGCGAAGACCGCGGCCAGCCCCGCCGCCCAGACCAGCGCGTGCCAGGTCGGCGTGGCCACCGGGCCCGAGACCAGCAGGCCTCGGGTCGCGTCGGCCAGGGCCGTCACCGGGTTCACCTTGACGAACGCCTGCAACCAGCCCGGCATCGACGACGTCTCGACGAACACGTTGCTGATGAAGGTCAACGGGAAGATGAGGGTGAACCCGAAGGCCATCACCTTCTCCGGCTCCGAGACGAGCATCCCGACCAGCACGGAGATCCATGAGATCGCCAGCGCGAACAGGACCACGAGGCCGCAGGCGGCCAGTGCCTGCAGCGGGCCGGTCTCGATGCGGAAACCCAGCACGTATCCGAGGCCGAGCAGCATGGCGATGGCCCAGATCTGCTTGACGAGATCGGCGACGATGCGCCCGGCCAACGGCGCGGACCGGGCGATCGGCAGGGAGCGCAACCGGTCGAACACGCCCTTGGTGAGGTCGGCGTTGAGCCCCATGCCGGTGTTCAGGGTCGTGAACAGGGTGTTCTGCACGATGATGCCGGGCAGCGCGAACGTCAGATAGTCGGAGGTCGAGCCGGAGATCGCCCCGCCGAACACATAGGTGAACAGCAGGAGGAACATCAGCGGCTGCACGCTGAAGTCGAGCAGTTCCATCGGGTTGTGCTTGACCTGGACGAGCGTGCGCCAGGCCAGGGTCGCGGTGTGGCGAAGCGCGTCGAGCGGGGTGACCCGCGCGGCGCCGACCGGCTCGGCGGTGCCGTGCGTCGAGAAGCGTGGCTGGTCGGGGGTGGGCGTGGTCGGGCTGGTCAGGGTCGTCACGGCAGCTCAGCTCCTCGTCGCCGCGGGGATCTTCGCGGCCGTGTCGGTTGTGGTGGCCGTGTCGGTTGTGGTGGCGGCCTGGCCGGAGGCGGTGGCCGGGTGGCCGGTCAGGGACAGGAAGACCTCGTCGAGGCTGGAGCCGCGCATGGCCAGCTCGCCCACCCTCACCCCGGCGTCGTCGAGCCGACGGACGACCGCGGGCAGCACGGCGGGGTCGGTGACTCGGACACTGACGAGCCTGCCCGCCACCGCCGGGGCCGCGCCGACCACCTCCGCGACGGTGGTTGCCACCAGCGCCACGTCTGCGGCGTCGAGCGGGCGGACCTCGAGGGCCTGGCCGCCCGCCCGGTTCTTCAGCTGGTCCGGCGTGCCCTGCGCGATGACCCGGCCGTGGTCGACGACCGCGATCTCGTCCGCGAGCTGGTCGGCCTCCTCCAGATACTGGGTGGTGAGCAGCACTGTGACGCCCTGGCCGCCCACGAGGTCGCGGACGATGTCCCACATCTCGTTGCGTGCGCGGATCCAAGCCGGTCGTCGGCTCGTCGAGGAACAGCAGGCGCGGGCGCCCCACCAGGCTCGCGGCCAGGTCGAGTCGCCGGCGCATGCCACCGGAGTAGGTCTTCGCAGAGCGGTTCGCCGCGTCGTCCAGACGGAAGTCAGCGAGCAGCTCCCGGGCCCGCGCCTTGGCTGCGGACCGCGGCAGGCCGAGCAGCCGGCCGATCATCACGAGGTTCTCGGTGCCGGTGAGCATCTCGTCGACGGAGGCGTACTGGCCGGTCAGCCCAATGAGCTGGCGCACACGGTGACTGTCGTGCAGCACGTCGTAGCCGCCGACGAGGGCGGTGCCGGCATCCGGGCGCACCAGGGTCGCGAGGATCCGCACGATCGTGGTCTTGCCCGCGCCGTTCGGGCCCAGCAGACCGAAGACGGTGCCGGCCGGCACCGTCAGGTCGACGCCCGCCAGCGCCGTCGTCTCGCCGTATCGCTTGACGAGCCCGTCGGAGACGATCGCGGGGGTGGGAGGTTCTCGTCTGTCCGTCATGGGATCAGCGTTGTCCGTCATGGGATCAGCATGCCGGCTACCACTGACACTTTGGCCACCCTGGAGGGATGGCGGTGACCGCCTAGGCGTCGTGGCGACGGCCCACTGACGGAACGCTGACGCCGGTGGGTCCGTCCGTCAGTGGTCCGTCCGGCGGCGGGATGCCGGCTGCAGTGCCGGGTTACCGCTGTAGTGGCTGGTACCGGCGATGTCGGTGCCGGGGGTGACGATCTCGTCGATCGCGTCGAGCGTCGCCTGGTCGAGGGTGATCTCGGCCGCCGGGAGGACGTCGTCGAGCTGAGCGAGCGTCTTGGGCCCGATGATGGCCGAGGTGACGGCGGGGTGGCTGTCGACGAAGGCCAGCGCGAGGTGAGTGAGGGACACGCCGGTCTGCTCGGCGACGGTGGTCAGCTCCTCCAGCGCGGTGAAGCGGGCAGGCGCGTTCGGGTCCTCGGAGAGTGCCTGACTCTGGCGGCGGCTGAGCAAGCCCTGGGGCGAGTAGCGCGATCCGGCCGGAGCCTGCTCGCCGCGCCGGTACTTGCCGGTGAGCCAGCCGCCGGCCAGCGGGCTCCAGGGGATGATGCCGATGGTGTGGCGTTGGGCGGCGGGCAGGACGGCTTCTTCGATGGAGCGGGCGAAGATGGAGTACTGGGGCTGTTCGCAGACGAACCGTTCGCTGTTACGGCGCCGGGCGGCCCACTGGGCCTCGACGATCCAGTCGGCGGGGAAGGAGGAGGAGCCGAGGTAGCGGACCTTGCCGGCGTGGACGAGGTCGGACAGGGCGCCGAGGGTGTCCTCGAGGTCGGTGTCCCAGTCGTGGCGGTGGACCTGGTAGAGGTCGATGTAGTCGGTGCCGAGGCGGCGCAGGCTATCCTCAACGGCGCGGATGATCCAGCGCCGCGAGCCGCCGCGGGAGTTGCGCTCGTCGCCCATGGGGCTGAAGCACTTCATGGCAAGGACGATGTCGTCGCGGCGGGTCTTGATGGCCCGGCCGACGATCTCCTCGCTCTCACCCTGAGAGTAAATGTCGGCGGTGTCGATGAAGTTGATGCCGGCGTCGAGGGCCCGATGGATGATGCGTTCGCATTCGTCGTGGTCGGTGTTGCCGAACGCGCCGAACATCATGGCGCCGAGACACTGGGTGCTGACCTCGACGCCGGTCCGGGCGAGTTTGCGGTACTTCATGGTATGTGCGGCGTGGAGACCTCCACGTTCACGCGGAGGAGGAAACGCCGCTCACCCCCTTTCGCATCAGACCGGATAGAAGACGAGCCGTGCTCGCCTGTGGAGATTCTGTGGAGACGGAGGGAGGCCGAACCGACGGTAGTCGGTGACGCATCCGTCGGAACCTCCCGTCGGGAAAAGAAGCAGGAACCCGGCCCGCGAGGTCCGGGAATCCCCCACCTGCGGACGAGGGAGGAAGCCAGCCCCACGCCGACCATAGGGGACGTAATGAAGTAACAAATACGCGATCGAGATCATCATCGCAGGTCACAGGCCTGTGGAGGGTTCGAAACGCGCAAGTTATTTCATTTCGACTCCATAGCGGTGGGAGCGCACTCGAAGTCAACCGGTCGGCCGGCATGGCCCGACCGAGTCCGCGGGCGGACCGTCGCCGCCGCGATCAGGAGCGCAGGTAGCCAGGTGCTTTCGCCGAGCAGTTCCTCGACAAGCCGGCCATGATACTCGCCTGGACTTCGGGGGACGTTGGCACGCTTTTCGACCCGCGGAGCGTGACTACGTCCCCCGATCTTTCCGGCATCTGTCTCGCCGGCACCCGCGCGACCGCGACGGCCTTGATCGCATCAGCGATCGGTGAATGCGGCAACGGTCACGTCGCTATCCAGCCTCACCGCCTGATAGCCGTAGGTACTGCTCAATTCTATTTTGAAAATGATGCAGAATCGATCGACGGAGGCGATGGTTCTCGCCAGGTCACGGTATTTCTGCTTGAGCCCGTATACCGCAGCCCGGTTGGTGACCGCGGTCTGGCCGCAGATGAGGATGACCGGCCTGGTTGAACCGGGAGGCGTGAACCTGGCGACGAGCGCGTATTCTCGGCGGCCTTTCTCCAGAAGGAACCTCCGCTCGCCGACAACGAAGGCCCCGGAATCGGGTTGGCCCGGTGCGATGGGACGGACGGCGACGCCCGGCAGGTGCGTGGCCAGGTGGCCGCCGGTGCGAGGGTTCGACTCGGGGCCGCCGAGGCAGAACTCCGTGCGGTCGCCGTTGATGTCGTAGAACTCGTCGCATGAGTGCACGGAGATCGGGCAGCCGAGCTCGCCGGCGAGCGTGGCGACCTCGATCATCGCATGGACGTCGTGACGGCTGACACTTCCGGGTGCGTCCCACGTGTTGTTCATGATAACGAGGCATGTGCCGCCGGCCTCCAGACCGAAGAACTCCGCCTCGCGACGCAGGGCACGAATGTTCTTCGCCCGCTGCCAGAGCCAGACCGATCCACCGCTGAGGACGCTGGTCGCGAGCCCGATCGCGATATTCAGGAATACCGCCGTCAACCTGCTCCCCTCACCGTTTCCAGCCGGGTGGACGGCGAGATCATCCCATGCCGGCGCGGCCGGTGGCCGGGCCGACGTCCGCGGCGCCGGCCCGGCCCAGCCCAGCCCGGTTCACCACGTGGTACCCACCGCCCCGGTCGTCGTCGGGCGGTGATAATCCTGGTGACGCGGTTGATTTTTCATGACATGATCTTTTCGGATGCTAGGCGCTGATCACCGATGATCATCGCGGCTGGCTATTCGGGACGGCATGTCTTCGCCTCCGCCCGTACCAGGCGATCGAATCCCGGTATCTCCTCTATTACCTCGGGCATCCCGCGGTTCGTGGTTGGACCCTCCGTAACGCCAGCGGGTCGGCGGTACCCACGCTGACCGCCGGGATCATGCGAGCGATGCCGCTCCTCCTACCACCACGGTCGATACAGGAGAGAATCGCAGGAATTCTCAGTGTTTGGGATGGCCAGTCCGCGGTTCATGATCGCATCAGTCGGGCCGGTGCGGGTGTGCGTGATTCTCTTCTTGCCCTGCTCGTGAGTGATGCGATCCTGCGGGATGGGCCGCCGTCATCTGGAGAGCGGCGACAGCGAGCGGGCACGTGGTGCATCAAGTGATGTTATGACCGGGTCGGCATCAATCGGGGTGAGCCGCCGACCGAGGTGGTCCGCGCTGTCGCCCGCGCGGTGATGCGGGCCGATCTCCGCATTGACCAGGATGCGGTGGTTCATCACGGTGTGCTGGGCGGTGTACAGCAGGTTTGGGCCGGACGGGGTGGTGACAGCCTCCTCGGGGATAGGACGCTGGGTGACATCAGCGAATGAGATCGGTGGATATCTGGTCGGCGCGGGTGAGATGATCCTCCACGGCGGTCAGCCAGGCGATCGGGCGGCTTGCGTGTGGATTGTGGTCGGCGCCGGCGATCACCGCGAGATGGGCGTCCGGCACGGATCGGGCGAGCGTCTCGGCGGCGTCACGAAGACTGAAGTCCCGTTCACCAACGATGACGGTGGTCGGGGCGCCGATCTCGCCCAACCGTTCCGTGAGGGACGGATAGCTGCTCAGGTCCCGCCAGAGCGCGACGATCGCGTTCGGATCCATCCGGCCGAGCCCCGCCACCGCGCGGTGCCGGCCGGCGTGGACGGCCGTTGCGATCGCCGCCGCCCCCGCCAGCAGGACGGACACCACCCGCTTCGTGATCCCGCCCGTGCCCGTGGCGGGAGCGGCGGCGGTGTCAGCGAGAACCAGGGACCGCACCCGTCCCGGATGGTCGAGCGTGTAGCGCAGCGCCACCACCCCGCCCATCGAGTGGCCGATCAGGTGGACGGCGGGCAGCCCGAGCACGTCGACCACCGTCGCGAGGTCCGCCACCAGCTGATCAAAGCTGTAACCCGCCCGGCCCGTCGTGGCCCAGCCACTCGCGCCATGCCCTCGCTGGTCGTAGGTGATCACACGGCGGGACGCGGCGAGCTCCGGAGCCACCGCGGCCCAGCCCGCCGTGGTGCCGGCGATCCCGTGGAGCAGCAGGACCAGGATATCGTCACGCCCGCCGCGGACCGTCCCCGGGCTGCCGTCGGACGTCGTGGTCCGCGTCTCATCCTGGGCCCGTGCCTCGTTCGGGGGACGGTCGTCCGCCCGGAGGTGGTCCGGGGGCGGGGGAACCGGTGGCCGGGGAAGCTCCGGCGGGGGATCGTCGGGTGGGAAACCCTCCGGCCGTAGCTCTTCGACGTGCAGTTCCAGATAGTCCGGACCCGTCGCCACCGCTACCCGCCGCTCCACCGAGATCACCACATCTCCATGGTCGCGTCTCGCGGGGCCGGACAGCCCCCGATCGGGTGATCGGGGGCTCGCCGAGCGGCAGGCGAATCTTCGGCTCATGCGACGCATCCGGAGAATCTCGACAGCGCCGGGCGGGGTCGAAGCGTCCGACGAGGAATATCCGGATCGGGAGAAAGCGCGGACGGGAAGAACGCCGGCGTAGGGGCGCCGGCGTAGGGGCGCAGGGGTAGAGAGTAGGACACGGGCGAGGGGGAACGACATGGCCGAGAAGGACGGGTGCCAACGGGCCGGGTTCGGGCCGTTCGTCCGGGAGCCGCTGGAGGGCGTGCGCCGGATCGCGGTGCTGCGGGCCAGCGGGCTCGGCGACTTCGTGTTGGCGCTGCCGGCGTTGGAGGCGCTGCGGGCGGCCTATCCGGACGCGCATCTGGTGTACCTCGGTCTGCCCTGGCACGTCGAGCTGTTGGCGGGCCGCCCGGGACCCTGGGACGAGGTGGCGGCCATCCCGCCCTGGCCCGGCGTGTCCACCAGCACGCAAGGACCCTCGCCGACCGGTACGGCCCCGACCTCCGCCACCACCGACGACCTACGGACGGATGGCACTCGAGCCGACGACGAGGTGCGAACGGATCGCGTGCGCGACGGCGGGGTGCGCGACGGCGAGGTGCGCGACGGCGCCGTGCGCGCGTTCGTCCGGCGCCACCGGGTGGCCCGCTACGACCTGGCGCTGCAGCTGCACGGTGGGGGCGCCCATTCCACCCCGCTGGTGCACGCCTTGGGCGCGCGGTTCACCGCCGGTGGCCGGGACGTGGGAGCGCCGCCGCTGCACCGGTCCGTTCCGTTCCGGCATCTGCAACACGAGACGTTGCGCAACCTGGAGATCGTGGGACTCGTCGGGGCTTCCCCCGTCACCCTGAACCCCGGATTGACCGTGACGGCCGACGATCGCCGGGCGGCCGCCGAGGCCATGGCCGGCGCCGAGGTCACGGCCGGGGCCGCCCCGCTGGTCGTTCTGCATCCCGGCGCGAGCGATCCGCGTCGGCGCTGGCCCGTCGACCGGTTCGCCGGAGTCGCGAACGCGCTCGCGGCGGACGGCGCTCGCATCATGATCGTCGGTGTAGCGGCCGAGCGAGCCCTCGCTGAACGGCTCGCGGCGGGCGTGTCGGGGCCCGTGGTGAACCTGGCCGGCCGCCTCTGCCTGCCCGGCCTGGTGGGGATTCTCGCCACCGCCGACCTGATGATCGGTAACGACTCGGGGCCGCGGCACCTCGCCGGTGCACTCGGTATTCCGACCGTCGGCGTCTTCTGGTGCGGCAATGTGATCAATGCTGGGCCGCTGGAACGGGCCCGCCACCGCATCGCCACGTCTTTGTCAGACGACCTGCCCGGAATGTGGGGCGAGCCAGGCGCACGGGCGATGCCCCCACAACCCGTCGTTCGTCGCGGATGTATCCGTGGACGAGGTCCTCGTCGAAGCCCGGAACCTGCTCGCCCGGGACTGGAAGGTACCCCCCGGGTCCGTCTGACTCGGCTCCGCTCGATCGGCCAGCCGCCGTTCGATGATCGGGACGGTCAGCCGATTCCCGCGTGCATCTCGAAGTCCAGCGCACCGATGCCGACGAGCCAGTACACCCAGTCGGCGTCGCGGGTCGGGGCGACCTGTCCGCCCGGTGGCTGGTAGCCGACCCGCCTCGCCTTCTCCAGCGCGCCCGCCAACCGGTCGTTGAGCGAGGTCTGCTTGATCCCCAGCCGGTCGGCGGCGGATTTCTTGGGACGTGGATCCGGGTTACGCAGGGGCGGCCACCGTAGATGCTGCTCGAAGACCACGCGGATCGCCTCGGTCTCCTTCTCGGAGAGGCGATCGACCTCGTTGCTCTCCGTCACTCGACGATCGCGGGCGATCCGGCGGACGCCGGTCGGCTCCGGCTCGCATAACAGCAGGTAGCTGCGCTGCGGAGTACCGCGCAGCCAGATCGCGGTCGGCCGGTCGGTCACCGACACCAGCCCGCCCTGCTCGACGGGATACGTCGGCTGCCCCCAGTTCCGGACATCGGCCTGGTTCAGGTTCGCGATTTCCACATTCCAGCCGCCGCCCGGCGCGGCGGACACGCGGGCGGCCCGGCGGGAGAGTTTCCGGTCCGGCGGGCCGGCGGACAGATGCCGGTGCGACGCGGCCTCGTCACAGACGTCGTCCGGGGCGGCGCCGACGCACAGCTGGTCGGAACGGCGCAGCCGCTGGTCGAATTCGACCCGATCGTCGACGAGGAACCGCAGCCGCATGGCGAGCGAGTGTAACGGTACCTTTCCGCAGGGTGGTTTCGGCCCCTCCGGTCGCCGCTTCCCCGGCGATCTCGTCCGTGCCCGGATACCGGTGTGGGTCAGGCGTTGCTGCCGTCGGCCCCGCGCACCGCCCGCGCGTGAATCTGAAACTCTTCGAGGTCGGAGCCGATGAGACGACCGAGAACCCGGATCACGTCGGAGCGTTCGATCGCCACCGGGCGCCACAGGATCGCGGATTGGGCTTCGCGCAGACCGGCCTCCCGCGGGAAGGCGAGCAGGCGTCCGCAAACCCAGCTGAGCCGACGTACCTGAGTGGTAATCGGGAAGGCCAGGATGACGCCGTTCTCCACCCGCACCGCGACCACCGGGCGCCGCTTGTAGCCGGCACAGTCCGAGAAGTCGACGCGGGCATCGAGGACCATCGCGGGCCCCAGCGACGTCCACGGAACCGGCCGCAGGTGCTTGAGGGAATTCCCGCTCGGTCGCGGCTTGCTCGTCGTAGTCGATACCGATCGGGGATGTCCGTCCGGTCCGGACGCGTAGCGGGCGAGGTAGTCCGGCAGCGGCTGATCGCGCCGAGTGCGTCGGCGGGCCTGCCGGGCCCGGTCACGGGCAAGTTTCTGCAGTGGCTTGCTCCGCCTGGCCGGGACCTGGCGCTGAGCGCGGCGGGAGTTGAACTCGGGCACGGTGCCTCCGGAAGGTAGTAGGCCGTTGCCATCGACCGTCGCAGAAGCCGCCGATGACGACCAGACCGATAGATGTCGGTTATGGCTGTCCTTTACCTGACGAGGCCGAGCGATACCGTCATATCGCGCGGACAGGCATACTGCAGATCCTTCGCGATCTTGCGGG